>CALDQK010000834.1 GCA_937911525.1 uncultured bacterium | reverse complement strand
CGAACGAGCGTTCGTTTCGTCGCGGAGGTCGATGGGCAAGATCTGCCCGTCGGATCTCAGGTTCGACCCGGGTGCGTCGCGAGCCTGTTTAGTTGGCGACGGGGAGCGGGACCGTCCGGCGGGGGAGATCCTCGATGTGGTCGTGGGGGTCGATCCCGCGCACCTGGAGCACGCGCTCGATCACCTCGCCCACGATCCGGTTCGGAGTCGAAGCGCCAGCGGTGACGCCGACGCACACCGGGCCGTCGGGCAGCCAGTCGTTGGTCACGCTGGTGGTCTTGTGGTTGAGCGGCTGGTGGCGGATCTGGGCGGCCGAGGTGATCTCGCTGGCGCAGTCGATGTGGAAGCTCGGGCAGAACTCGCCGCCGATCTCGACCAGGTGACTGGTGTTGGAGGAGTTGTAGCCGCCGACCACCAGGAGCAGGTCGAGCTCGCCCGAGTGCCCCAGCTGGAGCGCCGCGTCCTGGAGGTCCTGGGTGGCGCTGCAGATCGTGTCAAAGGAGCGGAAGCGGTCAGCGTGCTCCTCCTCTCCGTAGCGATCGCGCACGGCCTCACCGACCATGTGGGCGATCTCGAGAGACTCGCTCGAGAGCATGGTCGTTTGGTTGGCCAGCCCGATCCGCTCAAGGTGCAGGTCGGGGTCGAAGCCCGGCGAGGTCGCGTCCTTGAAGCGCTCCTGGAAGGCCTCGCGCGAGAGCGCGCTCTCCTTGCCGCGAATGTAGTCGCAGAGCATGTTCGTCTCGTCGTGGTCGCGGACCACGATGTAGTGGCACTCGCCCTCGACCGCGCGCGAGCTGGTGGCGCGCGTCTCCTCGTGCGCCCACTTGCCGTGGATCACCGAGGTCCGCCCGTCCTTGACGTATTGGCGCACGCGGCGCCACACGTTCATGACGCTGCCGCAGGTCGTGTCGACGCGCACACAGCCCTTGGCCTCGAGCTCGGCGCTCTCGGCCACGGTCACGCCGAAGGCGGGGAGGATCACCACGTCGTCGGCCGTCACGTCGTCGAGGGTGTAGCCGCGGCCGAGGAAGCGCACGCCCAGCTCGACCAGGCGGCGGTTCACGTAGGGGTTATGGATGATCTCGTTGGTGATGTAGAGCGTCTTGTCGGGGAAGTGCTCGCGGGTCTCGTAGGCCAGGTCGACCGCGCGGTCCACGCCGTAGCAGAAGCCGAAGTCCTTGGCCAAGCGGATCGTGACGTCGCCGAACACCAGCCGGTGGCCCCGCTCGCGCAAGGCGTCGACCAGGTGGCTGTGGTAGTCGTTCTGTAGGAGCCCCGAAATCTGCTTCTTGAGGCCGAAGCCCTTCTGCACGTAGTTCGGGTCACGGGGGGTCTTCCCGGCCATGGTCACCTCTTGCGACCCAGTGTAACCCTGACCCCTTCCAGCCCTGAAGCATCAGGTAGGCCGAAGGTCCCCTGGGCAGGGGCAAAGACTAGACCTTTCGGGTAGAGTTGGCACCCTTCGAGGAGTGAGCGTGTCCGACGCGAGCGAGCCACTCGCTACCGCCAATCCGACTGCGACGCGTCCGCGTGTCGTGGTGATCGTTCGGCCGCACGCCGAGCGTGTCCCGGCGGTGGACCCCAGCGAGGAGACCGTCGGGATCCCCGCGCCTGCTCGCAACGCCCAGGACACGGTTTCTGTGGGCGTCCCCGCGCCCTCCAGCCACCTGGTCGACTCGGCCAACGAGGAGACCAACGTCCTCGAGCCAGGCGCGGTCCGCGCCGCGATCGGCGCCAAGTCGCTGATCCCGCCCGAGGACGTCCCGACCGAGCGCTTCGTCCTCGATAAGTCCAAGAAGCCTCGCCAGCGCACGGCCGAGGACGACCGCCTGGTCGCCGCCGTGATCCAGCTCGACCTCAACGCCGAGGTCAGCCCCCTCAGCCCCTTCCTGGGTGCCTCCCTGCTCGAGCGCGCCGGTCGAGCCGCCGAGCGCGCAGGCGCCCCGCGCTTGGTGCTGGTGTCCGCCAGCAGGGACAAGGAGCGACTCGACTCGGCGATCCAGGCGGCCCAGCGCGGCTTCCGCGGGCCCGTCGAGCTCCTGAGCGAAGACCCCAGCGAGGAGAGCTTCGGCCGCGGCCGCCTGCTCCTGCTGGACGGCTCGGCGCTCCACGACGGGCCCTCCCTGGCTCGCCTGGCTCGCATGAAGGGCCCCAACACCGGGCTCCTGCTCGGCCAGCACGGCGACGGCCTGCGGATCCGCACCGCCGAGGGCAAGGTGATCGAGGTCGGCCCCGACGTGCAGCCCAACGACGGCGCCCTGATCGGCGCGGCCAGCTGCCCGGTCGAGGACTTCGCCATGATCAGCCGGCGCGGCCTGCGCTCGGTGCTCGACCGCCTCAGCCGCGAGGAGCAGCTGCTGGGCCTGGTCGCCCACGACGCCGTCGGCCGCCAGTTCCGCGACGACAAGCGCCGCCGCCAGGCCCAGAAGCACTGCTACGACGCCCTGGCCGAGAGCCGCGGCGAGGGCCTGCTCGATCAGTGGATCGGCCGCCCGATCGCTCGCGCCCTGACCCTGGCGCTCCTGCCCCGCGACGGGATCAGCCCGACCCACGTCCTCCTGCTCGCGACCCTGTTCGGGCTGGTGGCGGCCATTCTCCTGGCCGTCGGACACCGGGCGGCGGCCGCCGTGGCCGGCCTCTTCCTCGTGATCTCGGCGGTCCTCGACCGCTGCGACGGCGAGCTGGCGCGCCTGCGCCTCGACGACCGACCGCGCCCGCTCGACTTCGTGATGGATCACGTGATCCTGCTGCTGGTGTTCCTGGGCTTGGCCTGGGGCATTCACAGCGCGCCCGAAGGCGTCGCCGGCTGGGACAAGACCATGGCCCTGCTGCCCGAGCAGCTGCGGGCCGCCCTGAGCGGCAAGCTCTCGCTGACCGCCTTGAGGGTCGGCCTCGCCGGCAGCCTGGGCGCGATGCTGATGCTGGCCGTCTCGGCCTGGCGCGGCCCGCCGCGACCCGACTCCCGCGGGATCGAGTGGCTGGGCGACCTGGTCGCCGAGAGCTTCGGCAGCCGCGACTACGGCTACGTGCTGCTGGTGGGTGGGATCGTGCACGCGATCTTTCCCCAGATCGGTCTGCTGGGCCTGCTCCTGCTCGGCTGCGTGGCGCTGATCCACGGCTTCTGGGTCCTGCTCCTCCTCGCGCAGCTGATCTCTCCGCGTAAGCGAGAAGACGTCTAGCCACCCATGGCTGGGGCGAGCGAAGAGCGCCTGGCGAGCCTGCGCGAGCTGCTCGCCGACGAGCCCGGGGACGCGTTCCTCAGCTACAGCGTCGCGATGCAGCTCAAGGGCCTCGGGCGCGCGCAGGAGGCGGCCGAGGAGTTCGCGCGCCTGGTCGAGCGCTCGCCCGACTACCTGGCGAGCTACTACCACTACGCTAGCGTGCTCCACGGGCTCGGCCAGACCGAGCGCGGGCTGGAGCTCGCGCGCCGCGGTCAGGCGCTGGCCGAGGCCGCGGGTGAGCGCCACGCCGCCAGCGAGCTGGCCGACCTGATCGACGAGCTCGACGGGTAGGAGCGTGGCCGAGGCCGCCGAGCCTTCACCCCCGGCCGCTCCCGAGAGCCCGGCCGCTCCCGAACGCCCAGCCGCTCCCGAGAGCCCGGCCGCTCCCGAGTGCTCGGACTGGCCGCGCGTGGCCTGGCTGGCGCTCGCGAGCTGCGCGCTCCTCGCCTTGCTGCGCTGGAGCGCCTGCCTCTCCTTCAGCGAGCCGGTCTTGTTCGAGACCAGCGGGACCGAGTGCGAGGCCCTGTTCGGGATCTGGCGCACGCTCCAGGGCGAGCCGATCTACTCGCTGGGGCTCGAGCCGCCCTACGTGCTGACCTGGCTGAACTGGCTGTTCTACGTGCTCTACGCGGCCTGGAGCCAGCTCTGGCTCTCGCTGCTCGGGCTGGAGGACGCCTGGCTGCCGGTGATCGGCCGCCTGCTCAGCCTGCTCTTCACGGCCCTCTCGGCGGGCTGGCTCTATCGCTGCGCGCGCGAGCTGGGGGCGCAGCCGCGCGCCGCCGCGCTGACCGCGGGCCTGGCGACCCTGACTCCGCTGGGCCAGTTCTTCAGCGTCACGGTCCGCCCTGACTGGCCAGCGCTCGCGCTCGAGTGCTTCGCCCTGCTCTGGGCGCTGCGCTACGTCCGCCGCCGCGATCCCTGGGCCCTGGCCGCCGCGACCCTGGCCTGCTTCGTCTCCTGGTCCTTCAAGCACAGCAGCGTGGTCGTGATCACCGGGCTCTGCCTGTGGCTGATCGTCGAGCGCCGCTGGCGCGAGCTCTTCGCCTGCGCGCTCGGGACCTTCGCCCTCTACGGGCTGAGCTTCGGCCTCGGCGGCGAGACCTATCGCTTCGGCCTGCTCGGCAGCCAGGCCAACCAGTCCTGGCAGCCCCAGGGCGGGCTGCTCAACGCGCTCAAGGCCAGCGCCAAAGCCCCGCTCCTGCCGGTCGGCTTCCTGGCGGCCCTGTGGGGGCTGCGCCGACCCGAGGGCCGCCGCGGCGAGCTGGGCCTGCTGGCCTGGACGACGGCCTTCGGCTTCCTGTGGACCGCCGCGCTCACGAGCAAGTCGGGCGCGCACACCTACTACCTGCTGCCGGCGCTCTGCGTGGGCACCCTCTACGCCAGCCGGACCCTCGGCCCCAAGCTCCTCGCGCCGGGGTGCGTCGCCCAGCTCGTGGTGGCCCTCGCGATCGCGAGCGGCCAGCTGAGCGTGATCACGCCGCCCCGCCCCTACGACCTGGCCCGCTTGCGGGACAACCTCGCTGAGCTGCCGGGCCCGGTGCTGGTCGGCTACCGGCCCGGCAACGTCCCCTGGGTCCAGCAGCGCCCGCCGCACTTCGTCTACGCCTACACCTACTGGGTCGACCGCAGCGCAGGGCGCGAGCACGAGGGCGGCGGGCTGGCGGGCTGGATCCGCGAGCGCCGCCTCGGCACGATCGTGCTCCGCGAGGAGAACGACCCGCCCGTGTTCGACGACCAGCCGGTGCGCGGGTATCGGCGGGTGAAGGTCGAGGGCGGCCTGGCCTACTGGGTGCGCCAGAACTGAGTGAGCAGAGACGCGGTTTCGCGCGACCGGCCTTCCGCGCAGAATGCGCGCGTGGGTGACGAGGCGAACCACGCGAACCGGAGCGGCGGAGGCGGCCCGCAACTCGGGCCCTACCAGCTCGGCGCGGAGCTCGGCCGCGGCGGCATGGGCGCGGTCTATCGCGCCGTGGACATGCGCAGCGGCGAGGAGGTCGCGGTCAAGGTCCTGCTCTCGGACGCCGAGCTCGAAGACTACGAGCGCTTCCGCCGCGAGGCCGAGCTGGTGTGGCGCTTGCAGCACCCACACGTCGCGCGCGTGCGCGCTCTCGACACGGCCCTGCGCGGGAACCGAGAGTTGCGCTACCTGGTCCTCGACCTCTACCCCGGGGGCTCCTTGGCCGACCGGCTCCGGCGGGGCCCCTTGCCGATCGACGAGGCGCTCGCGATCACGCACAAGCTCGCCGGCGCGCTGGCGCACGCCCACGCGCGGGGGGTGATCCACCGCGACCTCAAGCCGGGCAACGTCCTCTTCGACGCCGCGGGCGAGCCCTACCTGAGCGACTTCGGCCTCGCCCGTGGGACCCTCAACGGTCGCTTGACCAACACCGGCGCGATCCTGGGGACGCCCGCCTTCATGGCGCCCGAGCAGGTGCTGGACTCCAAGCGAGCCGACGCGCGCAGCGACGTCTACGGGCTGGGCGCGATCCTCTACGCGTTGCTCTCGGGGCGAGCGCCGGTCGAGTCGAGCGTGGGCGGTCTCGCTGCCGCGGTCGCCGCGGTCGAGGAGGAGGCGCCTGCGCTGCGCTCGCTGCGACCCGAGGTCTCACCCAGCCTGGAGCGCCTCGTCCACCAGGCCATGGCCAAGGACCGCGACGAGCGCGTGCGCGACATGGAGGTCTTCGCGCTCGGGTTGGCCGAGGAGCGCGAGGCGCTGGCGCGACCCCCGGTGACCTCGCGTCGGTCGCCCTTGCACTTGGTCTTCGGGGCGGCGCTCGTGCTCTTGTTCGTGCTCGCCGGCCTCGCGTCGTCGCGCCTTCGCTCTGAGCCCGAGCGATCCACCCCGAGCCCCAGCCTCGCCCCGCTCCTGCCCGCGGACACCTTGGGAGGCGCCCTTCGCCCCGAGGCTTGGGACGGGCAGGTGATCGTCGGGACCTGGTGGCTCGCGGACGCCGGCGGGGCCCTGGCGCTCATCGACCTCTACCTGGAGCTCGCGCTCAGCGAGGACGGCCTGCGGGCCACCGTGCGCAGGGTGCGCGCGAACCGCAACAGCGGAGATATCGCGGAGCGGGAGGTCGAGGCCTGGGACTCACTCCTGCGCGAGGACCTCGCGCGGGTGCACGGCAACGTGATCACGCTCAGGGCCGACCTGCAGCGGGGGCGCGTGAGTGAGGTCGAAGGCCTCAGCGGGTTCGCCTCGGTCTTGCGTCACGTGCTGCCCGAGGCGTTTCACACTCCGATCGAAGCCCTCTGCGACCCGCAGCGCTTCCGGCGGGACCTGGTCGAGCTCCTGGCGCTGCCGCTGCGCGACGGCTTTCGGCCCGGCGGGGCGCGCGTGAAGGAGGGGCGGCTCCAGTGGGCCTGTCTCGCGCCTCGGGGGCCCTCCGAGGAGGTCCTCTGCTGGCGGGCGACTCCGACCCGCCTCCTCGAGGGCGTTCAGAACTTCGCGTCCCTCTTCCCTAAGGAGGGGAGCGACCTGCCCGAAGTCGCGACGCTGAACGAGATCGACGACCCCTACGTGCGCACCCTGCCCGCCAATGGGCTGCTCGAGCTACCCGAGCCCGGGCTCGAGCGGCCGCCGGAGGGCGTCAAGCCGAGCCTCCTCGCGATCGGGTCGGTCTTCGTGCTTCGCCGCCCCTGGAGTACCTGCCTGGGGTCGCTGCGCGCGGCTCCCGTGCTGGCCTTTGGCTACGAGGTCGTCGACGGCTGGCGGAGGATCGAGTGGGGCCCGGTCTCGGGGTGGGTCCGAGCGAAGGACGTGCAGCCAGCGCCGGCAGGTGTGTGGCACCAGAGCCACGTCGAGATCACCGTCAAGACCTCCCTGAACGTCCGCAAGGAGCCGAGCGCCAGCTCCGACGCGACCATCCTGACGGCCGTTCGCAACGGGCAGCGCTTCCCCGTCATGCGCTGGGGGGGTGACCGGAAGCGCTGGGGGCTGATCCTCTTCGCTGGCAACAAGGCTGGCTGGGTCGCGTCGCGCGATCGAAGCGGCGCGCTCTTGAAGGTCCGCAAGCCCTGAAGCCCTGAGGAGAGCTTGCCAGGGGCTACTTGGCTCCCAGGTCGCTCCTGCTCCAAAGGCTCAGCGACCCGTCCTGCAGGCCGACGGCCAACCGATCCGCCTTCGGCGACCAGGCCAGCGAGCGCACGATCCCGGCGGTCTCCCGCGGCTCGCTCAGGGTCCAGGTCGCGCAGTCGAGCAGGTGGAGCGTCCGCTCTCCGGCCAGCACGGCCAGGTCCCCTTGGGGAGCGTAGGCCGGCCCCGTGGGGAAGAGCCCCGTCAGGGTCTTCAGCTCCCTCCCCGTAGCCGCCTCGACCACGATCAGCTGCCGGCGAGCGACCGCGCTCACGAGCGCGCGCCCCCCCTTGGGGTGGAAGCTGGCCGAAGCCCACCTGCCCTCGCGGGTCCAGGCGTCCTTACCGGTCGTCAGGTCCCAGCAGCGCAAGCGCTCGCCCCGAAAGGCGAGGAGCTTCCCGTCCGGGGAGAAGGCCGGCTCGAAGGCGGCGCCCTCGATCTTCGACACCTCCTTGCCGGTGGTCGCGTCGTGGATCGAGAGCACCTGGTCGCGGTAGCGGGCGAGCGCGAAGAGCTTCCCCTTGGCGCTCACGGCGATCCCCTCCGAGGGGTTGCGCGTCTTGAACAGCTCGCGCGCCTTTCCGCGGGCGTCGATCCGCCGCACCTGCGTCGAGTAGGTCCCCTCCAGGGTCAGCAGGTCGCCGCCGGGCAGGTAGTGGAGCTGCTTGACGTTGCCGTTCAGCACGTCGTGGGTCGCGCGAACCTTCTTGCCCGCCAGGTCCCACAGCACGATTCGATCCCGCCCCGAAGCCACCGTCGCGCCGTCGGGGGACCAGGCCAGCGCCATGATCGGCTCGCGGTGCACCGGCTTCGCGGTCCGCAGGGCGCCGGTCTTCAGGTCGTATAGCGCGCCTTGAGGCGCGCGGCACCCGACGGCCACCAGGCCCTCCGACGCGCTGACTCCCGTGACCTGCTGGCCGATATCGATCGCCCAGCGCTGCTTCAGCGTCTTGACCTCGAAGGCGTGCACCTTGTGGCCGCTCCCAGCGCCGCTGATCACGACCGCGCCGTCGGGCGAGAAGGCCAACATGCTCGCGCCGTGGGCGCCGGTGGTGCGCAGGGTCTTGCCCGAGGCGGGGTCGACGAGCTTCACGCGACCCCGCTCGGTCACAGCGAGCAGGTCCCCCCCGGGCGAGAACGCCACGGCGTCGCGCGGGGACTCGGTCGCGATCTCCGAGCGGACCCGACCGCTCGCCGCGTCGACGAGCGAGATCCCCTTCCCGTAGACCGCCAGCACCGCCAGCGTGTCGCCCTTGGGCGACCAGCTCAGCCGGTGCGGGCCCCCCAGATACTCCTTGATCCACAGGGCGGAGGCGCCCTCGCCCCACACCCCGACCTGCCCGTTCCCGGCGGCGCCGTAGGCCGCGACTCGCCCCTTGGGGCCGAAGCACACGTGATCGACCGAGTGGGCGCCGGGGAAGGTCAGGGTCCGGCCCTTCCCCGTCTCCATGCTCCACACGTGGAACTTGGGTCCGTGACCGACGGCCGCGACCTGCTTCCCGTCGGCGCTCACGGCGATCGCCTTGGCGTTCTCGAGGCCGCCCGCCCCCGCTCGCTCGCTCAGGCGGTGGACGACCTGCTTGGTCTTCACGTCCCACACGACCAGGACTCCGTCTCCGCCCGAGGTCACCAAGCGCTCGCCCTCGGCCGTCAGGGCCAGCAGGTCGACGCTGGTGCCGTGGTTGAACTCGGACTTGCCCAGGCGCACCGGTTCAGCCGCGGCCGGAGTCAAGAGGAGCAGGCTGAGCCAGAGCGCGAGGACCAGGGTGCGCATGAAGCCTCCAGGATCGAAGGGAGCACTAGCTGCCGGCCTCGACGCCGCTCGAGCGCTTGCGCTTCTTCTCGCGCCGCTCCAGCGAGGCCCGCTCCTCGCTCGGGCTCTGGCGCGGGAGCGCCTGCTCGAGCGAGAAGGGCTGGCCGTCGCGCAGGGTGCAGAGCGCGGTGTGGGTCAGCTCCACGATCCGGTTGGCCTGCTGGCGCCGGCCGAGGTGGGCCGTGCGCTCGAGGAGCACGTCGGCGGGGAGGAACTGGCCGATCCGGGCCTGCATCGGCTCGCGCTTGGGGAGCATCGTCCCCTTGGGCATGCACTTGTGCGTGCCCGAGAGGTAGACCGGCAGGATCCCGGTCCGGCTGGCCTGGACCAGGAGCCCCAGCCCCGGCTTGAAGGCGCCCATGCGCCCGGTCACCGAGCGAGTGCCCTCGGGGAAGATCACGACCCGCTTGCCCTGCTTGAGCAGGCGCACGAAGAGGTCGAGGCTCTTGCGGACCGAGTCGTGCCGGTCGAAGGGCACTACGTGGGTGAAGTTCTCGAAGTAGGTCGCGCGCAGGGTGTCCTGGAAGAAGTAGTCGCGCGCGCCCGCCGAGACGATCGTCTCGCCGTACTCGCCGAGGGCGTACTTGATCAGGCCCACGTCGAGGTGGCTGCAGTGGTTGGCCACGATGATCGCGTTGGTGTGGTGCGGCACGTTCCCGCGCCCGAGCACCTTGGCCTCGAGCAGCGTGCCGTAGCCGACGTCCTGCAGCGTGTCGAGGAACTTGTGCCCCGCGCGGCGGACCGGCTCGGGGAACTCGATCGCGCGGGCCGGCGCCGTCTGGGGGCGGAGCGTCGCCGCCTCGGCGCGCTGGTCGAAGAGCTCGAGCAGGTCGGCCACGGTGTTGACGTTGGTCAGGGTCTCGGGCGCCGGCTTGCGCGCCGCCTCGGCCAGGGCGATCGCGACCTCGGCCAGGGCGATCGAGTCCAGGCCCAGGTCCTGGCTCAGGTCCGCCGAGGGCACGATCCGCGCGGGGTCGATCCCGGCCACCTCCTGGAAGATCTGGGCCGTGTTGAGCGGGTCGTCCTGCTGGGCCTGCTGCTTGCGCTTGCGACGCGCCCCCATGGCGCTGGCGCTGGCCTTCTCGGCCAGGAGCCGCGCCACCTCGGCCCGACGGACCTTGCGGGTGTGCGTGCGCGGCAGCGGGCGCGAGGTGAAGTGCAGGGTCTTAATCCGCTTGGCGTAGGGGAGCGCCTCGCCGCGGACCGCCACGAACTCGCGGATCCGCTCGCGCGCCCCCTGCGCGCCGCCCTCGACGTCCGTCTGGGGCACGACCAGGGCCCCGACCAGCTCGTGGCCGCCCTTGCCTGGGACGCCGGCCACGGCCAGCTCGGCGACGTCCTTGCAGCCGCTGTAGAGGTCCTCGACCTCGTCGGGGTGGACCGTGTTGCCGGTCGCGTCCACGATCGCGTCCTTGAGCCGGCCGACCACGTGCAGCCGGCCCTCCTCGTCGAGGCGGCCCAGGTCGCCGGTGTAGAGCCAGCCCTCGCGCAAGGTGCGCTCGGTCTGCTCGCTGTCGCCGTCGTAGCCGCGGAAGAGCGAGGGCGAGCGAGCCAGGATCTCGCCCACGCCCTCGCCGTCGGGCTCGCGGATCTTCAGCTCCACGCCCGGGATCGCGGGGCCGACCGAGCCGTGCACGCGCGCCTCCTCGGGGCGACAGGCCGCGAGCACCGGGCCGGCCTCGCTCAGCCCGTAGCCCTCGAATACGTCGATCCCCAGCCCCTCGAACTCGAGCGAGACCTCGAGCGGGAGCGCGGCGCCGCCGCTGACGGCGAAGCGCAGCTCGCCGCCGAAGGCCTCGTGGATATCGGCGAAGAGACGCCGGCCGAGGTTGAGCTTGGTCCGGGCCCGGAAGCCGCGGTGGAAGGCCAGCGCCGCCTCGTAGGCCCGCTCGGCCTTGGGCCCGCGCAGCTTGACCTGGCGGCGGACCTTGCGCTGCCAAGCCTCGAAGAGCGCCGGCACACCGATCATCAGCGTCGGCTTGACGTGCTCGAGGCCGGCCCGCACGCCCTCGGCGGTCGTCTCGGGCAGGTAGGTCACCGTGGCCCCGCCGTAGAGCGGGAGCAGGAAGCCGGCGCTGAACTCGAAGCAGTGGTGCAGTGGCAGGACCGAGAGGATCCGGTCGTCGCTGCCGACCGTGAAGATCGAGGCGATCGCGCGCACCTGCTTGCAGAAGGCCTCGTGGCCGAGGAGCACGCCCTTGGGCGAGCCGGTGGTGCCCGAGGTGTAGATCAGGGTCGCGGGCGCGCGCGGGACGAGCTCGTTCTCGAGCGGGAGGTCCGGCAGCTGCTCGTCCTTGCGCCGCGGCGCGGTCTCTTCGACCAGGTCGAGCAGCTCGACGTCGAGGCCCTGCTCCTTGATCTGCGCGGCCAGGGCGTCGCCGACCAGGGCCCGCTGCTCGGGCGAGACCAGGGCGAACTTGGCGCCCGAGGCGCCGGCCAGCTGGGCCAGCTTCTCGGGCTCGCTCCCGTGCTCGAGGGGGACGCAGGTCGCGCCGGCGTACTGGGCCGCGAAGTAGCCCAGGCCCCACTCGGGCGAGTTCTCGCACAGGAGCACGACCCGGTCGCCGGGCTGCAGCCCGCGCCCGAGCAGGCGCGCCGCGCCAGCGCGGGCCCGCTGGGCGGCCTCTTCATAGGTGACCCGCGAGGTGACCCGGCCCTCGGCGTCGATCCGCCGCCAGCACACGATCGAGCCGAAGCGGGCCCGGTCCTCGAAGAGCTCGGTCAGGGTGTCGAACTCGGGCTCGAAGTCGCTCGGGGCGCCGCCGGCCTGGAGCCGGAGCTGGGGGAAGGCCCAGCGCTCGAGCCCCGGAATGTGGACCTCGGTCCAGTACTGGCGCCAGTCGATCTCGGCCGGGAGGTAGGGGATCTTGGCCTGGTCGTCGGGGGTCAGGCTCGCGAACAGGTTGCGCGCGTTGTCGCAGCGGAACACGACCGGGCAGGCCTCGATGAAGGGCAGGTAGATCTCGACCACCTGCTCGGCGCGCTCGAGGTCGCGCACGGCGGTCTTGACCTTGGTCTTGACCTTGTGGAGCAGGTCCCTGAGGCGCGGGCGCTCGACGGGGTCGGGCACGCGCTCGACCAGGTCGCGCGCGGCGCGGGCCAGCTTGGCCTGGCCGGGGATCCCGAAGCGGCGGTAGAAGCGGAGCGGCACCTGGCCCGAGTCGAGGTCGAGCTGGCGGCGGAGGAACTCGCCGAAGCTGCCGCCCTTGCGCTCGCGATAGGCCAGCGAGGCCAGCTCGATCACGCGCCGCATGGCGAAGGGGTTCTCGTCGCTGGTGCCGAGCTGATAGACCGACTCGCTCTCGCCCGCCAGGGTCGCGGCGCTGATCGCGACCAGCGCGTGAGCCACGTAGTCGACCGGAATGATGTCCAGGTGCAGGTCGGGGGTCGAGGGCCAGTAGCGCACGCCGGTCGCGGTCATCCACACCAGGGGCGCGCTGGTGTTGATCCCCTGGTTCCAGCCCGGGAAGGGGAAGGCCATGGCGCTCTCGACCACGGCCGGCCGGACCGTCGTCACGCGGCGCAGCTCGGGCTCGGCCTCGTGGGCCAGGCGCTCGGCCAGCGCCTTGGAGTAGGTGTAGGTGTTCGGCCAGCCCCAGCGCTGGGCGCGCTCGATCCCGACCTCGACCAGCCGGCGCCGGACGTGGAGGTCGGCCATCCGCTTGACCTTGCGCTTCTTGCCGCCGACCGACTCCCAGAGGTCGGCGTGCAGGGCCGGGTCGTCGGCCTCGGTCCGGATCTCGGCCACCAGCTTGCGCGCGAACTCGACCTCCTTGCGCGCGTCGAAGCCCTCGAAGCCGCTGTGGGCGCGCTTGGGGTAGTCCCGCACGTCGAGCACCTCGGGGTGGACCCCCTCGCGGGTGCCGCACACGAAGCAGGTCGAGACGTGCACGAAGGCCGCCCGCCCCTTGCCGGCCTTCTTGGCCAGCTCGAGGCAGTTCATCGTCCCCGCGACGTTGATATCGAGCGCCTTGTCGAGGGGCGGCACGAACTCGACCAGGCCCGCGCAGTGGAGCACCAGGTCGAGCTCGCTGGTCACCTCGGCCACGGTCTCCTCGTCGAGGCCGGCCAGGGGCTTGGCCAGGTCGCCGCGCACGACCCGGACCCGCTCCAGCACGAACTCGACCAGGCCCACCCCGTGCTGATCGCGCAGGGGGTCGAAGGCGGGGCTCGTGATCACGTCCCGCACGAAGCGGTCGCGCGCCGCGGCCTCGTCGCCGGCGCGCACGATCGCGACCACCTGCCCGACCTCGGGGTAGTGGGTCAGCAGGGAGGAGAGGTAGACCTTGCCCAGGAAACCGGTGCAGCCGGTCAGGAGGATCTTCTTACCGGCGAAGGTCTGGGCGAGCGGGGGCCGCGTGGTGGTCACGGGCACCTCCAAAGCAGGGGTCTGAGGCAGGTTTCGGCGAGCGTAGACCGCTCGGAGGACACGTTTTAGGGCGTCAGCGGACCCTTGTCCAAGCCAAAGGGCGCGCGGCCCTGCGAGGGTCCATGAGCCAGCCGAGGCGGGTCAGCGAAAGCGACCCCCCGCCATGGTGCGCAGGGCCGCGGGCTGGCCCAACAAGGCGCTTTCGAACTCCCAGAACAGCCACTCGACGTCGCTCTGGTCGAGGTCGGGCGCGAGGCCCTCGGCCAGGCGCGCGATCCGCTTCACCCGGCGCGGGAGGGCGAAGTGCCGAGCCGCCGAGGCCAGGTGCAGGCGAGTCGAGAGGTCTCTCCAGTCCTTCAGCGGCGCGAGGAGCTCGAACACGAGCTCCTCGTCGTCGGGGAGGTCCAGGCCCGCGCGGGCGGCGAGCCCGCCGAGATCGATCAGCGCGCCGAGGACCTGCTCGCGTAGCTCCTCGTCCTTCCCCTTGGCCAGCTCGACGAGCAGCCCGCGCGCCTCGCGCAGCGCCTTCCCGGCGCCGGGAGCTCCCAGCAGGACCGCCGGCCTGAGCGACTCGGCCAGGGGCGGGCAGAGCTCCGCCAGGCCCCGCTTTCCCTGGGCTCGCTCGCGCTCGACGAGCCGCAGCACCTCGCCCTGCAGCTCGAGCGCGAAGGCCTGCACCTTCGGGCGGCCCGGCAGGCGCAGCAGCCCCGTGCCGAGCTGGTAGAGGAGCCGGGCGCGCTGCGCCGGCTCGGGGGTCTCGCGCGCGATCCGCGCGCGCTCGTCGCGGAGGAGCGTCAGCGCGGCCGACGCGCTCGAGTGGCGAGGGACCTCGGCGTAGATCCTCCAGAGCAAGAACCTCCGCTCGCGCGCGCTGCCCCTGGGCAAGGCCCAGGCCCGCGCGAGGGCCTCGCGCAGCAGCGCCTCGCGCTGATCCCCTGACTGAGGCTCGAGCCCGCGCAAGGCGGCGATCTCGAGCGAGAGGAGGGAGAGCGCGCTCCCCTGCTCGAGCAGCGCCTTGCGCTCCCGCCGCACCCGTCGCCAAGGCTGCGGGTCGGCCGCCAGCGCCGCGGCCAGCGGCTCGAGCGCCGAGGTCTTGCTCAGCGCCCCCTCCCGCAGCGCGGCGAAGACTTGCTCGCAGAGGTCAGCGGGGAGCCTGTCCCCGGGGCGGCGGGCGTGAACCCGCGCCGCGG
>CALDQK010000833.1 GCA_937911525.1 uncultured bacterium | reverse complement strand
CATGTCGCCGCAGGCGACGAGGCCCGCGAAGCGGGCCCCTGAAAACTGGCCGTCGCTGCCTCGGCTGGGCCGAGCGACTCAGTCGTCGAGCGAGCGATACCAGCGCTTACGGGGCTTCTCGATCTTGTCGACCACGATCGTCACGATCTCGGTCCCGACGCCGTTGCTCTTGCCGACGACGTTGCCCCAGAAGTCGGCCCGCTTGACCGTCCCGTAGATCGTCAGGATCGGGCGGTTGCTGAAGATCCGGTAGAGCTCCCAGTAGAGCTTGCGCTTCTCCTGGGCCGCCTGCTCGCGGCTCAGCTCGCGCTTGCGGACGCGCTCGTTGACGTCCTCGATCTGCTTGGTGACCTCCTCGTAGCCCTTGCGCGCGTCGGCCTGGATCGCCTCGAGGTGGGTCCCCATCTTGTCGCTGGGCACGGCGCAGCGGAAGTAGGTCGTGTCGAAGAGGACGTGCTTGCCCCCGTTCAGGCGGTCCTTGCGCTCCTGCACCTCGGGCCACAGCACGCACAGCTCGTCGGTCACGACGACCTGCTTGTCCATGACGTCCTTGGGCTGCTTGTGGATCAAGAAGGCCAGGTCCTTGCGCATGTAGAACAGATAGAGCGCGTGCGCCGGCTGGGCCAGGACCACGAGGGTCAGGGCCAGGACGCTCGCGCTGATCAAGGAGCGCTGGGTCGGAGAGAGCTTCATTCAGGATCCTTCGTGCGTCGCTTCGCGCGTGCAACGCTTGGACTTAGGCCGCGCATTCTAGGGAGATGGCCACTCGTGCGTCAACCATGTCGCCGGGAAGGAGGAGGTGCGTGATTACAATCGCCGCCGAATGGAAGCCCCGCACCCAACCTGTGGTCATGAGCCCCGCCGCTCCTGAGCCCCAAGAGGGTCCCCGTGACCCCAAGGCAGAGGAGCGCGCCTACGACCGCGCGCTCGTCGCCCGGGCCAAGGAAGGCGACCGAGACGCCTTCCGCGAGATCTACGAGCGGCACCGGCACAAGGTCTACAAGGTCGCCTACGGCATGACCCGCAATCAGGACGACGCCCTCGACGTCGTCCAGGACGCCTTCGTCAAGGCGCACCGCTCGATCGCGCGCTTCGAGGGTCGCTCCTCGATCAGCACCTGGCTGTGCCAGATCGCGACCCACCAGGCGATCGACCTCTCGCGCCGCCGCAAGGTGCGCAAGGCAGACACCCTCGAGGAGGGCCTCGTCGCCAAGAAGAAGGCCGGCGACGCGCCGCGCGAGAAGGCGCAAGCCAGCGAGCTGAGCGCCGCCCTGAGCGAGGCGCTGGGCGAGCTGAGCGAGAAGCACCGCAGCGTGTTCGTGCTCTACACGGTCAAGGGGCTGAGCTACAAGGAGATCGCGTCCACCCTCGAGATCTCGATCGGGACGGTGATGTCGCGCTTGTTCTACGCCCGTAAGAACTTGCAACAAATGCTGGCGGAGTTCGCGCCGCAGTGAAGAACACCGAATTAAGTCCCTGGAGGCACGTCGCAGCGGATAACGAGAGGGCCCGCGCACACGGGCTGCACGAGTCAGGAGCGGTTGGGTAGCGATGGCTGGCGAACACGAGACGAGCCCCCAGGAGCTCACCCCGCTCGACATGGAGCGGATCCTGGCCGGCGAGCGAGAGGGCGACCTCAGCCCGGCCGAGGAAGAGGCCTTCATGGCCTTCCTCGAGACCGAGCGCGGACGCGAGCTCCTCGCCCAGGCCGAGCGCGAGCTCGACCCGATCGCGGAGGCCTTTCAGCCCGAGCAGCCCAGCGCTGACGCCTGGGCCCAGGTCGACGAGGCCCTCGAGGACGAGCTCGTCCACGGCGGCGGCGTGGTGGTCACCCCCCCCGCCGCCCCCGCCAACAGCAACTGGGGAGCGACCTTCCTCCTCGCGGCAGCGCTCCTCTTCGCGGCTGGCCTCGGCATGCTCGTGGTCGGCCCCGGCAAGCCCAAGGAGGGCGGCGGCCTGACCTCCCACGCCGACCCCAACGGCGAGCCCGGCTCCATGCGCCCAGCGCCCCTTGCGGCGCAGCCGACCGAGCCCGTCGAGGTGATCCGACCGGCCGCCGAGGCGCTCGAGCTCGTGGCCGGCGAGGGCTACGAGGTCACCCAGGAGACCAAGGACGGCTCGCTCCTGATCGTGGTGGTCAAGGAGAAGGCCGAGGACGAAGGCCACTGACCCCCCGCGTTGGTCGAGGTCGAAGCTACTATGGAGGTCCTCAGGGTCCTTCAGGAGGTTCCGTGCCGCGCCCCAACGCGATCTCGCCGCTCGTCAAGCCGCTGTGGCGGGGAGCCCTCGCGCTCGCCCTCTCGCTGGCGGCGAGCGTCCCGCTCCTGGCGCAGGAGCCCGAGCAGCCCGCTCCCCAGGAGCGGGCTGCGCTCGATATGCGGATCGTCTCGATCAAGGCCGGCGGCAAGCTCCAGGGCGACAAGCCCTTCCTGGGCCCCAAGATCAAGGCCTACGCCCCGCTGCTCAGCTCGCTCGGCTACGACCGCTACCGCGGCCTGGACGCCGAGATCCACGAGGGCGCGGGGGAGCAGGTCCGCTTCGAGCGCCTGCCCCTGAGCTACCACGCGGACGTGAGCTGGAAGCCCGCCCAGGAGGGCGCCCTCCTGCTCGAGCTGCGGATCAGCCGCCCTCCCCGCGCCGGCGAGAAGGAGGGGCGCGTGACCGTCGTCAGGCTCAAGGTCAAGGCGCCCTCGGGGCAGCATTTCCTGGTCAAGCTCAGCGACGCCTACCCCGACGGGGACATGCTCCTCTTGATCACGGCCCGCAGTGTGCTCGCGGACTAGCTGTGACCATGGGGGAGCGGTGCTCCCCCACACCGCCTACCTCGAGGCTCGGGAATCGGTGGTCTCCCACGCCCTCGACACTTCAAGCGCACGAACGCGCTCCTCTGAGGCACGACTCGAGAGCGCCTTGACGATGGGAGAGCTGCGCTGCGCGTTGGTGGTCGATTGGGAGCAAAGACGCGCCTCGCGCTGAGCGCCTCGCTGCGCCATACTGCCGCTGGGTGATTCGCTTCGAGGACTTGCTAGCTGCCCGCTTCCTCTACCAGCAGCTTCCCGATCGCCGGGAGGTGCTGATGGCGGGGCTCGAGACGCTGCGCGACGGCGCCAGCCAGCGCTCGCTCCTCGCGGCCCTCGTCGACTGCAACGTGCTCACCATGGAGCAGGGCAGCTGGATCCATAACCGGGTCGAGGCCTACAAGCGGGAGCGCTCGCGCGCGATCTACGCCCACATGCTGCTCGAGGAGGGGGTCTCCCAGGGCTCGCTCAGCCAGCTCCACCAGCAGGTCGGCGACGTCGAGCTCGACGCCTACGGCGACGTGGTGCGGGCCCGCCGGCTGATCCCACCCGAGCGCGAGCAGCAGCTGCGCTTCCAGGCGCGCCTGGCCTTCGACCGCGACATGGACAACCAGGTCCAGACCCTGCTCCAGTCCTTCGGCCAGCAGCCCTTCGCCCAGCTCGGCCAGACGCCACCTCAGCTGACCCAGCCTCCGACCCAGCGCCTGGGTCGCCTGCAGCCGGTCAACCCGACCAGCTCCCAGGTGATCCGCAACTTGCCCGAGGCGGACGCCAGCGACGAGGTGCGGGCCCTGATCAAGGGGACGCTCTCGGACGCCGACGGCGAGCTGCCTGGGCCCGCCTTTCGGATCCCGCACAGCGTCGACATGTCGGACGCCAAGACGGGCAAGCAGGTGGGCGACTACCGGATCCTGGGCCGAATCGGCGCCGGCGCCATGGGCACGGTCTACCTCGTCGACACCCAGAGCGAGCCCGAGAAGCCGATCGCGCTCAAGCTCTTGCCCAAGGACGCCGGCAGCGACGCGATCGGGCGCTTCAAGCGGGAGATCCTCGCCAACAGCTTCTTCAGCCACCCCGGCGCCCTCGACGTCTACGACGCCGGCCAGACCGACCAGGGCTACCACTACCTGGCCATGGAGTACTTCGAAGGCGAGGACCTCGAGCAGGTGCTCGAGGCCGCGGGCAAGCTCCCGGTCAAGACGGCCCTCGAGCTGGCCCGCCAGGTCTACACGACCCTCGGGGCGGCCCACGAGAGCGGAGTCGTCCACCGCGACGTGAAGCCGAGCAACGTGCTGGTGGACAAGGACTACTCCAACGCGCGCCTGATGGACTTCGGGATCGCGATCATCAAGGAGCTGGACACCTTCGAGCAGAAGGTGTTCCACACGATCGAAGGCGGCGTCACGGGCACGCCCGAGTACATGTCGCCCGAGCAGGCCGCCGGCGAGACCCTGACCCCCTCGAGCGACCTCTACTCCATGGGCGTGGTGCTCTACCACATGCTCAGCGGGCGCCTCCCCTTCGAGTCGGAGACCAGCGGCGGGGTCATCACCCGCCACATGATCGAAGCCCCGCTCCCCCTGACCAAGGCGGACTCGAGCCTCAAGGGTCAGCCCAAGGAGCTCAGCCAGCTCGTCGACCGGCTGCTCGACAAGAACCCCGCCAAGCGCCCCGACCTCGCCGAGGTCCTCGGCACGATCGACGCCGTCCTCCCGCGCGTGAGCGAACGCGGCGGCACCTCGCGCCTGCTCAGCTTCCTGGGCTGGCGAAAGGGGTGAGCAGCCCGGCGGTCGTGGGCAGCCGAGGCTGAGTGGCGGCCGGTCGCTGGCCACCCGGAGCGCGAATCGGTCCCTACGTCGTCGTGGAAGAGATCGCGCGCGGAGGTCAGGGGGCGCTCCTGCGCGCCCAGCATCATGAGCTCGGGACCGAGGCCGCGCTCAAGCTCTCGCTCGACGCCGACGAGGACTCCTGGCAGCGCTTCCAGCAGGAGGCCAAGGCCCTCGCCCGCTTGAGCCACCCCAACCTGCTCGCGGTTCACGACTACGGCCGCGCGCCGGGAGGGCTCTACATGGCGATGCCCTTCGTCTCGGGCCAGGACCTCTCGTCTCGCGTCAGGGAGCAGGGCGTGCCCCCGGTCGCGTGGACGGTCGAGGTGCTCGAGGCCGTCGCCGACACCCTCCACTACTGCCACCAGAGCGGCATCGTCCACCGCGACCTCAAGCCCCAGAACGTCCTGATCGAAGCCGAGAGCGGGCGGCCCTACGTGGTGGACTTCGGCCTGATCAAGCGCGATCGCTCCCGCCTGGCCTGGTCCCAGGACCAGGCTCCAGAGACCGCGGAGGGGACCCTGCTGGGCACCCCCGCCTACATGGCGCCCGAGCAAGCCGCCGCGAGGGGCGAGGTCGACGCGCGCGCCGACGTCTACGGCCTGGGGGCCCTGCTCTTCTTCCTGCTCACCGGAGAGGCGCCCTTTCGCGCCGCCGGGCTCTACCCGCTCCTGGCCGAGGTCGCCGAGCGCCCCCCGCCCGACCCGCGAGAGCTACGCCCGGAGGTGCCGGCCGCGCTCGCCGAGCTGTGCCGGGTCAGCCTGGCCAAGGATCCAGCGGCGCGGCCGCCTACGGCGCGCGCCTTCGCAGAGCGAGTGCGAGCGACGAGACCCCGCGCGCGCTGGCCCTACGGCGTCGGCGCCGGCCTGCTCGTCGCCGCGGCCGCGCTCCTGATCTGGAGCCAGGGCCCGGACGCCCGCGCTCGCGCGACGCCCGCCCCGGCGAGCGCCCCCGCTTCGACCACGCCGCTCCCCTCGCCGACTCCCTCGGAGGCGGTCAGCGAAGCCGCTATCCAGGCCAACAACCGCGGCGTGGCGCTCTTCGACGCCGGTCGGATCGAGGAGGCGATCCGCGCCTTCGCAGAGGCGACCCGGCTGGCGCCGGCCTACGCCGACGCGCACCTGAACCGCGGCCTGGCGCGGGCCAAGCTGCGCGACGTGGCCGGCGCGATCGAGGACTTCGACCGCGCCATGAGGCTCCGGCCCGACTGGGACCTCCCCTACGCGAACCGGGGCGCGACGCTGGGGGTGCTGGGAGACCACCTCTCCGCCTCAGCGGACTTCGAGCGCGCCACCCAGCTCGCGCCGGACGTCCCCAGGCACTGGCTGCGGCTCGGGGGCGCCAAGGGGAACCTCGGCGATCACGCGGGGGCCATGGCCTGCTTCGAGCGCGCCCTCGAGCTGGAACCCGACGCCCCCTGGGCCGAGCGATACCGCAGGAAGGTGGCTCGGATCCGTCAGCTCCAGCAGCGCTGAGGCCGGGCGCCCGAGACCGCGCTTGCGCGGTCGGTCCGGCTTCGCACATCCTGCCGTGACGGTCTTGGGCGCCTCGGTGTCCAAGCGGAGGCTGGGGAGAATGGGAACCCACGTGGGACACGTGGCCGAGATCAGCGCTGCGCTGCGCAGCGGGCGCGGCTTGGTGTGGGTCCACGGCGACGACGAGGACCGCCTCGCCCGGAGCCTCGAGGGCCTGTGCGAGGCGCCGCTCGCGCGCTGGGACTGCCTGAGGGGGCTCGCGCCGGCCCAAGGAGCTGACGTTGAGGCCGCTTCGCTCCTCGCGGCGCTCCGGCGCCTGATCGACCAGCCGCGGGCCGGGCTGACCCTCCTCCTGGGCGCGGAGCCGCACCTCGGCGAAGCCGCCGCGCGCTGGGCGCTGCGAGAAGCCGCCGCGGCTCACGAGGGCTGCGGCGGGGCGCTGGTCGTCCTGGCCGAGGGGGAGCCCCCCGCCGAGGTCGAGGACCGCGCGGCGCGAGCGATCCTGCGACCCCCGAGCCGCGCAGAGCTGGCCGACCTGGTGGCCGGCGAGGAGGGCGCTGAGCCCTCGCCCGAGCTGATCTCGGCCCTGGCGGGGCTCTCGCTGCGCGACGCCCGCCACGCCCTGCGCGGCGCGCTCGCGGCCGGCGGCGAGCCGGGCGACGTGGTCGAGGCGGTCCTGCGCGAGAAGGCGGCCCGGATCCGCCGCGCCGGCGTGCTGGAGTTCGTCCCGCCCGGCTGGACCCTCGAGGAGCTGGGCGGGCTCGACGCGCTGGTCGAGTGGCTGGGCAAGCGGCGCGACCTGTTCTCGACCGAGGCCCTGGAGCAGGGGCTGCCCGTCCCGCGCGGGATCCTGCTGATGGGCGTCAGCGGCTGCGGCAAGAGCTCCGCGGCCAAGGCGACCTCGACCCTCTGGAACGCGCCCCTGTTCCGGCTGGACCTGAACCTGGTGTTCAGCGGCTTGTTCGGCACGCCCGAGGCCGCCTTCCACCGCGCGCTCTCGGTGGTCGAGAGCGCGGCCCCCGCCGTGCTCTGGGTCGACGAGCTGGAGAACGGGCTCTCGGCGGCGACCGAGGGCAGCAGCCAGCAGCACCTGTTCTCGGCCTTCCTGACCTGGATGCAGGAGAAGCCGGCGCTGGTGTTCGTGGCGGCCACGGCCAACCGGGTCGACCTGCTCCCGCCCGAGGTCCTGCGCCGCGGCCGCTTCGATCAGGTCTTCTTCTGCGACCTGCCCGACGCCGAGGCCCGGCGCGAGATCGCCCAGATCCACCTCCGCCGCGCCGGCGCCGACCCGGCCGCCTTCGACCTCGACTTCATCGTGACCGACACCGAGGCCTGGACCGGCGCCGAGATCGAGCAGGCGATCGTGGAGGCGCGGATCGACGCCCGCGCCGAGGGCCGGGACTTCACGACCGAAGACGTGTGCCGCGCGGCCGACGCGCTGGTCCCCCTCTCGCGGACCATGTTCGAACAGATTCGCGACCTGCGTGAGTGGTCACGCCACCGCGCGACCCCGGCGTCCGGGCGGAGGCCCCAGTGAGTTCTGGAGAGCACGAGATCACGGGACGCCTGATCGCCCTGGCCGACGACCGCCGCCCCGTGGGGGCCGACGTCCGCCGCCAGGTGCTCGCGGCCCTGTTCCGCCTCCTCGTCCAGCGGCGCGAGCCCAACGCGGAGACGCTCCAGCACGGGCTGCGCCTGACGACCGAGCGCCTGAACCGGGCCCTGGGCGCGCGCGGCAGCTTCCTGCTCCTCCTCGACGCCTCGGTCAAGGAGGCCGAGGTGATCACCGCCGCGCTGGCCGAGCCGAGCGACCCCAGCGCGCGCGAGCGGCGTGAGTCGCGCGCGCAGGCCCTGGTCGGCGCCCGCCTGCGCGCGATCCAGCTGGGCCTGCTGCCAGAGGTGCACGCGCCCCTGCGCCAGACCGAGCTGAGCGAGGAGGAGACCCCCCTCGCCCTCAAGCACTCCCTGCGCGGCGAGTGCGCCCCGCTGGCGGTCGTCCCGGTCTCCGTCAGCCAGCGCCTCGAGGGGCTGCTGGTCCTGCTGGGGCGCACGAGCGGGCGCGCCTACAGCCAGCCCGAGCTGGAGTTCTGCCAGGAGGTCGCCCGGCACCTCGTGCGCGGCCTGCAGCGCTCCCTCGGCCTCGGCTCGCCGCTCAGCGACGACGAGAAGGGCCAGTGCGTCGCGGTCCTGGCCGACGTGGACTGGTGGGACCCGCCCGAGGACTTCGAGCCGGACCTCGACCTGCTCGACGAGCTCGGTGAGCGGCTCCTGGCCCGCAACAGCATCCTCCCCCTGCTGCGCTCGGGCCGCGGGCTGGAGGTCGCCCTGGGCAACCCCCTCGACGCGCAGGCCATCGACGCCTTCGAACTCGCGAGCGGGCTGCAGGTCCGCAAGCGCTTCGCCTCGACCCCCGCGCGCGTGCGCGGCTTCCTGAAGCGAGCCTTCCCCAACCTCGAGGACGAGGCGAGCGACGAAGGTCCAAACCTGCAGGGTGACCTGGTCGCGCAGCTCGCGCAGGGGCTGGGCGAGTTCGAGGACACCGACCCCTTTCAGTACACCTTCAACGAGACGATCGACGAGCGCTCCTCGCCGATCGTGCGCCTGGCCAGCAAGATCGTCGAGGACGCCTACTTCCGCGGCGCGAGCGACATTCACGTCGAGGCCAGCGAGCACGCCGTGGTGGTGCGCCACCGCGTCGACGGCACCTGCCGGGAGCGCGTCCAGCTCCCTGCGGCCGCCGCTCGCCCGCTCGTGGCGCGCTTCAAGATCATGAGCGACCTCGACGTGGCCGAGCACCGCCTGCCTCAGGACGGTCGGATCGACTACCGCCGCTACAACCGCGAGCTCCCGATCGACCTCCGCGTCTCGATCCTGCCCATGCTGCACGGCGAGTGGGTGTGCCTGCGGATCCTCGAGAAGAAGCGCTCGGCCCTGCCCCTCGACGAGCTCGGCTTCTCCTCCTACAACCTCGACCGCTACCGCCAGGCCCTCCGCACGCCCTACGGGCTGATCCTGCACTGCGGCCCGACCGGCGCGGGCAAGAGCATGACGCTCTACGCGGCGCTCAACGAGATCAACGACCCGCGCCTCAAGATCGTGACCGCCGAGGACCCGATCGAGTACGTGCTGGCTGGGATCGGGCAGCTCCAGATCAAGCGCTCGATCGGGCTGGACTTCTCCAAGGCCCTGCGCAGCTTTCTCCGCCACGACCCCGACGTGATCCTGGTCGGCGAGATCCGCGACACCGAGACGGCGCAGATCGCCGTGGACGCGTCCCTGACGGGCCACCTGCTCCTCTCGACCCTGCACACCAACGACGCCGCCTCGAGCATCGCGCGCCTGGTCAAGCTCGGGATCGAGCCCTTCCTGGTCGCCAACACCCTGGTCGGGATCTGCGCCCAGCGGCTGGTGCGTCGCCTCTGCCACTGCCGGCAGCTGGTCCCGCCGAGCGCCCAGGAGCGGGCCTACATGAAGCGCGCCCAGGACGAAGGCGTCGTGGGCGAGCTCGCCAAGGCCGTCGGCTGCGAGCACTGCAATCACCTCGGCTACCGCGGGCGGACCGGAGTGCACGAGCTAATGCTCCTCTCGGGACGCCTCCGCCAGCAGATCAGCGAGGAGGCCACCGCCGAGGTGATCAAGCGCACGGCGCGCGACCTGGGCATGCGAACCCTGTTCGAGGACTGCCTGGAGAAGGTCAAGGCGCAGACGACGACCCTGGAGGAGACCTTCCGGGTCAGTCAGCCGGACGAGCAGCTCTGAGCCGCTCTCTCAGACGGCGGTAGCGAGCGCGGCCCGGGAGGGGCAGCTGCTTGGGGTCGACCCGCTCCAGCTCGGCCAGGGCGTCGGCGCGACGCCCGAGCTCGTCCAGGAGGGTGACCCGCGCCAGGCGGTGCGTCGCCAGGCCCGTGAGCTCGATCGCGCGCTCGAGGTGCTCGAGGCCCAGCTCGCGCTGGCCCTGCGCGACGAGGTTGGCGGCGCGCTCGCTCTCGATCAGGCCCTGCCACCCCGCTTGGCCCCGAGCCTTGTCCTCGGCCTGGCGCAGGTAGGCCTGGGCCTCCGCGCTCTTCCCTGCGCAGCGGAGCGCCTGCGCGTGGACGTAGGGCACCTCGAAGGCCAGTCGGGCCGCCTCGGGGGCGGACGCGGCCAGGGCCGGCAGGAAGCGCAAGGCGCTGCTCGAGACCTGCAGCGGCAGCAAGGGCGGCTCGCCCTCGAACACCAGGAGCGTGCGCGTCAGCTCCAGGATCGCCTCCAGCCGCTCGGAGACGCTGGAGTTGGGCAGCGAGGTAGCCGCCCGCCCCACCTCGCAGGCCTGCTGGTAACGCCCCTCGCCTCGCAGCAGCCGAGCGTGCAGGAGGTCGAGGTTGCCCTGCTGGGGCCAGCTCGGCGTGGCCAGGCCGCGGTAGCCCTTCAGGATCTCGAGCGCCTCGCCGACGCGTCCGAGGCGAGCCAGGCAGTTGGCCAGCGCGCCGACGGCCTCGGGGGCGAGGGGGGCTTCGCGGCACCAGGCCCGCAGCGCGGCCTCGGCGCGCAGCATGGCGGCGGGCGTGAGCGCGCGGAGGGTCCCCCAGAGCAGCTCGTAGTGCACGACGCGCAGGCTCGCTCGTCGGTGGGCGTCGAGGCGCCCGAGGAGCTGCTCCACGTCGCCCACCCCCAGGCCGCGCAGGTGCTCCCGATCCCCGCCGCGGCGGGCGAGGCCCTGGGCGCAGAGCTTCGCGCGGAGGAAGCGGATCTCGAGCTCGAGCTCGGGATCGAGCTTCGCGGCGAGGGCCTGCTGCGCGAGCACGAGCCCCTGCTCGAGGACCGTCGCGGGCGCCTCGGGCCGCTCGAGCGCGTCCTCAATGTGCCGCAGCGCCATGAGCAGGCGCTGCGGAGAGCTCGCGGGCAAGGCCCTCAGCGCCTCGTCGAAGCGAGGCTCGCGCAAGGGGCAGTCGAGGAGCCCGAAGCGCGGGGACGCGCGCTCCACTCCCCAGGCCTCCTCGACCAGCTCGCGGGCTCGCTCGCGGTGCAGAGGCGCGGAGCGGCAGGTCCAGAGACGATAGAGCAGCAGCTCGACGCGGTCCGAGTCCTTGGCGGCGAGGCTGGCCTCCAGCTCGAGCAAGAGGGCTGCAGGGGCGAGCTGCAGCGAGAGCGAAGCGCGCAGGTCTCGCTCGCACGCCGCGGCGTGCCCGAGCGCTCGGTGGGCGCGGGCGCGCAAGGCCAGGAGCTGCGCGCGCCGCAAGGGATCGGAGACGCCGCGCGCGAGGGCCTCGCTCGCGGCCACCAGCGCCTGCTCCGCAGGCAGGACCTGCGCCCGCAGGCTTCCCACCATGCTCCCGCTCCACTCCCGCCCGCCCTCCAGGGCGGCGACGAAGGCGTCGAGGCGGGCGAGCGCTCGCGGGAGCTCTGTGGGCTGCTGCGTCCAGAACCGGTAGCAGAGCTCGACCAGGCCGAGCAGCCGCTCCCCTGGGCGCCGGGTCGCGCGGATCGCCTCCTCGAGGTCCGCGAGGCCGGCGGGGTCCTCGGCCTCGAGCGCCTGACCCTGACGCCAGAGGAGCAGCAGAGGCCGCTCCTCGGGGCTGACCTGAGCCAGCCCGCGCTCGATGACCTCCAGCGCGCTGGCTCTGTCCCCAGCTGCCAACAGCCCGCGAGCCTCGCCGACGTAGCCGACCGCCCACGCAGGGGCGCTGCGCTGGAGCGCTCGCCCCGCGCGCAGCTCCGCGCCCCGAGAGAGGCGCGAGTTCTCGCTCCTCAGCCTGAGCAGCGCGAGGTGAAAGTAGGACAGGCTCTCGCGACCAAAGCGACCGGGAGGGGGGGCTTGGCTCGAGGGCCCCAGGTCGGTGCAGGACCGTTCCAGGTCGGCGACCGCCGCCTGGAGAGACAGGCTCGGATCG
This sequence comes from uncultured bacterium, assembly GCA_937911525.1. Taxonomy (GTDB): domain Bacteria; phylum Planctomycetota; class J058; order J058; family J058; genus NORP233. Next base: position 372 of record CALDQK010000833.1, on the reverse strand, counting down.
GTGAACTTGATCTGAGCGAGGGCGAAGCACAGCCGCCCGCGGAACAGACGCACGAGCCGGATCTTGTCCTCGTCAGGAGGTCGAACCGACTCCGCCCGGCGCGCGTGCGCGGTCAGCTCCTCGTAGAGCCGGTGCCCCCGTCGAAGCAGCTCCGCGCTGGCCGAAGGCGGGTCGCGACCCACCACGCAGGGCCGGACGAAGTGCTCGCTCTCGAGCGCGAGGACCCGAAAGCGGAGGTCCCCCTCGGCGCCTCGGGCGCGCTCCTCGAGGCGCGCGAGCTGCTCCTCGGGTGAGAGCGCCTCCAGCGCGACCGCCCAGGCCGGCGGCGGGCCGAAGATCCCTGCGGGCCACAGGGGCGCCTGAATCGGCTCG
>CALDQK010000832.1 GCA_937911525.1 uncultured bacterium | reverse complement strand
AACTTAGCTCAGGCGCTTACGCCGTTTCGGGTGCCAACTTTCCGGGGTTGCGCCCGGGGCTCCTGGGGCTCAAACAGCTCAAGACCAAGCCCAACATGCCCGGGAAGGGCCACGCCTACGCGGGGATCATTCTGGGCGGCCTGACGTTCGTGGCCAATCTGGTCGTGATCCTGCTCCCGTTTCTGACCCGCTGACGTTTCGGGTTCGAGCCGAGGACCCTCGCGAGGCGCTGGAGGCTCCGCCGCACCAGGGCGGCGACGCCCTCGCCCCGCGGCTGAGCGACAGCTCGCGCTTGCCCGGCGGGCACGCCGCCCGGGTCTATCTGCCCACCCACGAGGGCCACGTGGCCTGGGTGCTGCGCAATGAGCCGCGCGTGCTCGCGATCGGGGCCCAGTCGTCGCTGACCGGAGGCGCGACCCCCTTTGGCGAGGCGCTGCTGGCCACCGAGCGCATGGACCAGATCCTGGAGGTGTCTGGCGACCGGGCGGTAGTCCAGTCCGGCGTGGCCCTGGTCACCCTGCAGGAGGCTGCGCGTCAGGCCGGGGCCTTCTACCCCCCGGCGCCCACCTACGCGGGGGCGTTCGTGGGTGGCACGGTGAGCACCAACGCGGCCGGGGCGGCTACCTGGCGCTACGGCACCACGCGTCAGTGGGTGCGCGCTCTGCGGGTGGTGATCGCGGGCGGGTGGGTGCTGGCCCTGCGCCGCGGGGAGGTGCGCGCCAGCGAGGCGGGCACGTTCGCGGTCGAGCTGCCCAGCGGGGAGCAGCGCCAGGTGGCCGTGCCCACCTACGTCATGCCCAACGTCCCCAAGCGCTCCGCCGGGTATCACGCCGAGCCGGGCATGGACCTGGTCGACCTGTTCGTGGGCGCCGAGGGCACCCTGGGCGTGATCACCGAGATCGAGGTCGGCTTGCTGCACCCCGCGCCCCAGGTCCTCGCGTGCCTCGTGCCCCTGGTGTCCGAGGCGGCCGGCCTGGCGCTCACGACCACGCTCCGTGACCTCTCCTGCAGAGTAGGGGAGGGGCTTGCCCCTCCCTCCGAGGCAGGTGCCTTGCCGATTCGCGCGATCGAGTCCATGGACGCCCGCTGCCTCCAGCTCCTGCGCGAAGACCGGGCCCTGGGCGCGGTCTCCCTGCCCGCCAGCACGGGGTTCGCGCTCCTGATCCAGGTGGAGGTGCCTCCGGGGCTAGACGCCCACGCCGAGCTCGAGCGCTTCTCCGAAGGCGCCCGCGACACGTCGCCGGTTACGCGCTTCCTCGGCGTGCTCCACGCTGCGGGGGTCCTGGACCACGCTGAGGGCGCGCTGCCTGGCGACCGCGCCCGCCACGAGCAGCTGGCGGCCATTCGCGAGGCGGTGCCCGTGGCCGTGAACCACCGGATCGCGGCCGCCAAGCGGCTGGACCCCCGGATTCACAAGTGCGCGGCCGACATGATCGTGCCCTTCGAGGGCTTCGCGGACGCCATGCAGGCCTATCGGGGCGCCAGCCAGCTGGACTGGGCGATCTGGGGGCACATCTCCGACGGCAACGTGCACCCCAACGCGATCCCCACCAGCTACGCCGACTGCGAGGCAGCCCAGCGCGCCATTCTGGAGTTTGGGCGCGAGGTCGCGCGCCTGGGCGGCTGCCCCCTCAGTGAGCACGGGGTGGGGCGCAACGCGATCAAGCAGGAGCTGCTGCGCGAGCTCTACGGCGACAGCGGGATCGCCCAAATGCGCGCCGTGAAGGCTGCGCTCGACCCCCAGGGCGTGCTGGCGCCCGGGGTGCTCTTCTCGGCCTGACGCGTCACCTCGGTCAAAGCCCGCCGCCCATGTCCCGATCCCGGCTGAAGGGCGCTACCGAACCTTTCAGGTCCAAAACCTCATCCCTGACGCACAGACGCTTCACCTGCTGGCGGTTGGCTGGGCAGAAAACAGGCCAGGGTTCCGCGACCTCCAGTGGCTCCGTTGGTTGGTGAAGGGAGACTTGGCACTGCTCACCCTTGCTGGCCCAACGCGAGGGCTTCCACATGCCGTGCTTGGACAACAAGACAGCGCTACAGGCGATTCAAGGCGAGCGAATCTCTCGGGTGATCCGGTAATGCCCGCTCGTTAGCCGCCCACGAACGCGCAGGTAGTACATGCCGGGGTTCGAAAAGGGGAAGCGCACGTAGGTCGCGTAGTCGCGGTCCCAGGGACGGAGAACCGTCTTCCCGTCCCGTCCGACCAGGTCCAGGGTTACGTCGCCGATGGCCCCGCTTGGAAAGGTCAGCCGGAAGACTTGTGTCTCGTTGCCTGGCGATCGGAAGCTGAACACGTCCTCGTCTCCGCTTCGTTCGAGCCGACCGTCGATCTCGAGGGCTCCCACCAGTGGGGTCGCCCCCGCGAGGAACTCCATGTGGTCGTCTGGTCCGCGACCGAGGTTGGCGAGTTCGACCGCGCGCTCGGCGTCGACGGCTGGATAACCGACTCCGATCCGCGCGCTGGCGCGCAATCGGGAGCGCAGCTCGCGAGGATCGAGGTTCGGGTTGCGCTCGACCATCAGGGCGACGACGCCTGCCGTGAGCGGCGAGGCTGCGCTCGTGCCCCAGAAGTTCTGGATGTGGCCGCCGCCAGGAGTGGCAGCGACGACTTGGTCGCCAGGAGCGACGACGTCGATCCGCTCGCCGTAGTTGCTCCAGTCAGTCAGGGCGTCCTGCTGGGTCGACGCCCCGACGATGATCGAACCTGTGTCGTAATTGCGCTCCCTGCCCAAATGCATGGCGCTGTTCCCAGCCGGGAGGACGACGTGAATTCCCTGCTCGACTGCGAAGGATACGGCGTCTCGCAGGACCGGATAGAACTCGATCGAGCCGCGTTGGTAGATCTGGATCACTGGCAAGATCACGTGGGGACGAAGGAGCGACGGGAGACTCGCCGCGTGAACGATCGCGTTCGCGATCGCGGTCTCGAAGGGGACCTCGTCTGTGTTCACGTTGGTCCGCCACTGATAAGGGATCACCTCACACTCGTAGGCGACGCCGGCCATTCCCGTCCCGTCAGCCGCCGCCGCGAGGAGCGAGGTCGAAGCGGTTCCGTGGGAGGTGTCGCCGTCGGAGATGTCGTCCTGATCCGAAGGATTGGCGAAGTCCCGCCCGAGGTGGCTCAGGACGTTGGGCGCCAAGTCGGGGTGCAGGAGGTCGAAGCCAAGGTCGATCACCGCAACGCGTACCCCGCGGCCGCTCGCTCTGGCCCAGGCCCGCGTCACTCCCATGTGCTCCAGATACCACTGCTTGGCGGGCCGCTGCGTGCCGACGAGCGGCTCGGTCAAGGGCGAGGCAGGCCGGGAGAGGTTCCCTGGGAGAGCCGAGGTGATCGCTGGGTGCTCTCGCAGGAGCTCGAGCGCCTCAGCTCGAGCGTTGGCGTCTCGCAGTCGGAGCTGGACATGGCGTTTGAGAGCGACAGGGAGGTCTTGGTCCCAGAAGCAAGGGCGCACCTCGCCTAGCTCGCGGAGGAGATCGGCGAGGTCGGCGGCCTCTTTCGGACGTGACTCGCTCCTCAAGGTTCCCTCCGACCAGTCACATGAAGCTGCGAACGCCGTCTCCAGCGAGAGCATCACGACCCCCGAAGTGAGCGGCGCGGGCTGAGTGAGGGAGGTGAGTGGTGCTGAGAGGGGGCCGGAAGTTGGAGCTGTTTGACTTTGGGGGCTAGCGGCTTGGAGCGAGGCCGTCTTCGCTCGCGGTGGACTTGGGCGTTCGGCGTTACAGCCGGAAACGCAGCTGATCAGAAGGACAAGGAGGCCGACCCGCGCGAGGCGGCTCTCTGGTCGGCAAACGAAAGCAGGCTGGCCTCCGCGAGGGGGGCTGGTGGGCGCCCGGGGATCAAGTTGAGCTGGGTTCATGAGTGGTCCAAGAGCAAGCGCTATTCCTTTCATGTCCCCGTCGCAACTCTCATGAGCACAAGGTCTATACCTCTGCGGATAGGCTTTCCAGCGTCCACTTCCTAATCGTTTCACTTTCGGCTCTCCATTTCTGGGAGAGGATCGAAGACCTGAGGTTCGAAGAGAAGTGGACCCTCGGAGTAGCCGATTGGGGAGGCCAAGAAGGGGGAGCCCGCGAGCGGCCGGGTGTCGGCTCCACGCCTCTTGAGCCTGCCTGCCCTTCAACCGGCCGCTGTCCCAAGGGATTCCTGTGGCCGTGGGTGGCGGGCAGGCCTGTTAGACGAGCTCGCCGAGACGGGGCCCGAAGCTCCGGAGGGCGAGGGTCGGATTCTCTTCCTGCGCCTGGTGCGGGGGGCGAACTGGACTTCGTCGCGCGTGCCGCCCAAGACCGGCACGTGCGTGCGGCGGAAACTCGTCGGAGGCCGCGGCGCCCTCCCGGAGGCTCTGGCGATCCCTCGTGACGGAAGCGGGCTCCTCCTATGAGCACCGCCTCGTCAATGGCGATCTTGATTAGTTCAGCGGCTTGCCCCCTGAGTGCTCCACGACGCAGGCTTGGTCGACTTCGTTGGTTGCCGCTGGGCCCAGAGGGTCTCTCAGCGACAAACTCCTATCCGCGCCAGGCTCTTCGGCCCGGGTCACCAAATGCTGCTTTCGCCCGAAGACGATCTGCGAGTCGACGTGGAGAGCGCCCCTGCTAAGCCTTGGCCCAACAGCGGGTGCGCGACGGCACCCCACCCAACCGGACTGAGCCGAGCAGCTCCCCCAAGCGACGTCATGTAGCTCCTGATTGGGACGGCCTGGCCGTCGCTCCGTGGTGTAAGAGGCAAGCTCTGGGGGCGCCCCGTCTAGCAGCCCGTTGAGTGTATTGCCCCAGCCGGAACGTGACAGTCAAGGGTTGACGGATCAGGAATCTGGAATCTGCAGCGGTGGCTAGGGTCGGGCCAGGTGTCCAGGCGTTGCAGCCTGCGCGCGCCAACGTTTCGCACGTCCGGTGCGAACAGACCGCGGGCATGGACGGGTCTGGTGTTACTTCTCCCTCCGTGGACGGATGGCTGGGGATTACGCCACCACGTCGGTTCCTGGTGTTGGTCCAGGGGCGCCTGTGAGGCGACCGGAGAGGGCGCGGGGTCATTCGGTGCCCGGGGCCTGGCGTTGAATGCGAGTCGATCATACGAAGGCTCCGACGGCCTGCGCCTGCTGCCGAGCTGCCTGGCGCTCCAGCGCGCGGCGCTCGCGCGCCTCGGCGAGCTTGCGGTCCCGGGCTGTGAAGATCTCCTCGGCCTTCCCGGCCAGGACGTCGTTCGGCGCGACATAGCCCAGAGCACTGTGGAGCCGAACGCCGTTGTAGTGCGGGCGCCCCTGCTGAGGCAGCCTGACTTGCCTGGCTTCGACGTCGCGCTGCGAGCCAGCGGCCACCAGGTCAGGGTGCCGGCGCAGTTCGACACCGAGAGCCTGCGCAGCCTGGTCGACGTGCTCGAGGGGTTGGCTCGTTGACGATCCCGTTCGCCCCCGGCTTGCGGGTCTTCGTGGCGCCGGGGATCACCGACATGAGGAAGTCGTTCAATGGCCTGGTGGCCGCCACCCGGGAGATCCTGGAGGAGGACCCGCTCTCCGGCCACCTCTTCGCTTTCTGCAATCGGCGCCGGACGCTGATCAAGCTGCTGCTCTGGGACGGGACCGGGTTCTGGGTGTTCGCCAACCCCTCGCGGCTCGGGGCGTCGAGGAAGGCCTGGACGCCCTCCTCTACCTGCG
>CALDQK010000831.1 GCA_937911525.1 uncultured bacterium | reverse complement strand
GGGGTGGCCGCCTCCATGCCCGAGGGGTCCTGGGAGCCGGCGACCAGCGAGAGCGCCGCGCTTCCAGCGGCGGCCACGGCCGCCCCGGGAGCGGGCGGAGCCGTGGGGACGAGCCCCGCCGCCTCAGCGAGGAGGGCCTCTTCCTCGCCCTCGCCCTGGCCCTCTGGCGCGCTCCCGGCGCCCGCAGAGCGGGCTGCAGCGCTTTGTCCCTCCAGGGCTTGCTGGGAAGCGCCGAGAATGGAGGAGAAGGCGCCGTCTCCAGCGGAGTCAGCCTGCGCGCCATGTTTGGCGGGGCTGTTGGGAGCGGCGGGCGTCGTCAGGGGATCGAGTAGCACGCCTGGCTCTTAAACAAGGGGCGTGCCGGTTCGAGGGAGGTCTAATCCCTGTGAATGCGAGATCCGTCCTGCGCCGACTCGGCAACGAAGATTCCGATCGGCAAGGATTTCCGAAGACTTCGCGAAAAATCGCTCAATGCCATCGTGGGTCCGTCGAAGATCCTCGTAGGAGTCGAAACGATGATCAGTCCACTGAACAACGGCGCGTCTGCGAGCGGCCGGCTTCCCAGCGCGAGCGGCGCCGCCAAGAGCGCGGCCCGTGCGGGCGGGGCCTCGGGCGCCAGCGGCGAGGACCAGTTCGTGAAGGCCACTGAGGCGGTCGATCTGCAGGCCGCCCTCAGCCGCCTCAGCGAGACGCCCTCGAGCGAGGACCTCAACCGCCTCGAGGCCGCCGCCCAGAAGCTCTCGGAAGGCTTCTTCCACTCCTCGGAGGGCATCGCTGCCCTGGCCGAGAAGATGGTCGACGCCTCCGAGCTCTAGGCGAGCTCGCGCCACGACGAAGCGGCCGGCCCCTGGGGACGGGGGCTGGGCGGTCGATGAAGTCGACAAGGACACGACCCACCGGGAGGTGGGAGCGGAAGCGGCATTCCCTTACGAGGGGGTGCCGCTTCTCCCTTTGGTCAGAGATCCACGGAGAGCGGCGCTCGGCTGCGAATGGAGGATCGGTTGGTGGATCGATCGCTAACGAAGCGAGCGCGGAGGTGGCCCTCCGCGCTCGATTTCGTTCGTGGGCCGGGCTGGCGGCTTTCGGCTACTCGTGTGCCTCCGTCAACACCGCGCAGCACACGTCCCGCACCAGGGCTCGCGTCGAGGGCAGGGCCTCCTGTCGCCTCCGGCCGGCTGCCCGATAGAGCAACACGTCCTCGCCGCGGGTGCTGTGAATCTCGACGCTCAGGGCGAGCTCCTGGGCCGGGAAGGGCTCGTAGTTGCGCAGGCTAACCATCGCTAGCGCCTCGACGCCCTCCTGGGCCAGGCGCTCGAGCAGCCAGGCCGGGGGGCCGTGCGGGTGCCAGGCCTCCTGGCTCAGCTCGTCGTAGCGGGCGGCGGCGACGGGGACGAAGCGACCGGTCGCCTCGAGCTCGCGCAGGAAGGAGCGCTCCACCAGGGCGCGCACCGCGTCGCCCTCGCCGGGGCGGGCGCGGAAGCTGATGAGGGTCCGGAGCGGGCCGCGGGCGCAGGCGAGGTCGAGGTCCTCCGAGACGTAGGAGTGAGGCCCCTGGCAGCCGGCCAGGAGCAGGCTCAGGGCCAGGGCGCCGAGCAGCCTCCCGCCCCGATTCATTGCGCCCTCGCGAGGGGGGCGCGCGCCTGGCGGGACTGGAGCTCTTGCAGCTGCTCGAGCTCTCGCTGCAGGCCCTCGCGCTCGTGGCGCAGCGTCTCGAGCTCGACCTGGGCCAGGCGCGCGACGGCGCGCTGGCGCTGCTCGAGGGCCGTGCGGGCCTGACGCCAGGCGTGGTCGCGCTGGGCGTCGGCGCGGGCGCGCTGGGCGCGGGCCGTGGTCGCGGTGTGGGTCGCCTTGCGCAGCTCCGCTTGGAGCTGATCCACCTGGCCTTGGAGCGACTGCGCGCGCTTCTTCCAGGTGATCGCGTCCGTCTCGGTCTTGCTCAGGCGCTGCTGGAGCGCCATTCGCTCGCGCTCCTTCTGCTCGAGGGTGAGCGTCTGCTTGGGGTCGGACATGGGCTCCTGGGGCTGCGCGGCGCAGCCGGCCGCGCAAGCGAGGACCAAGATCAGCAGGGCGCGCACTAGGCCACCTCCTGAGCGGGGTGTTCGCAGACGACCGTGACCGTGCGCCCACAGGGGCACTCGATCAGCAGCTCGCTGGCGTGGGGGGAGCTGTTGACGAGGGTCACCTTGGGGGGCTGCTCGTCGTCGCACTCGCTGCCGGGGCGACCGACCTCGCGCGTGCGATCGCGCTTGATCACGGGGGAGCGGAAGATTCCAGAGCTGCGGCGGCCGATGTTCGACATGGCTGACTCCTAGTTGCGGACGAAGCCGCGCTGGCTGAGGGCGGAGCGGAGCGCGCGCAGGGCGCGGGTGTGGAGCTGACAGACGCGGGACTCGCTGACGCCGAGCAGCCCGCCGATCTCGCGCAGGCGCAGGCCCTCGTGGTAGTAGAGGCCGACGACCTCGCGCTCGCGGGGCTTGAGGGTCGTGAGCGCCGAGCGGAGCGCCTCGACGAGCTCGGCGCGGGCCGCGCGGTCCTCCGGGGGCGGGCCGAAGGAGCGGAGCAGGTCGCGCAGGCCGCCGCCGTCCTCGCCGCCCTCGCCCTCGTGCTCGAGGCTGATCAGCGAGGAGCGCTGGGCCAGGCCGAGGACCTCGTCCAGCTCCTCGCTTCCGATCCCCAGCTCGGCCCCCAGCTCGTCGGGGCTTGGCTCGCGGCCCAGCTGCTGAGTCAGGGCGTCGCTGGCGCGCTGGAGCTTCTTGACCTTGCCGCGGGCCTGGCGGGAGAGGCCGTCCGCTCGGCGCAGCTCGTCGATGATCGCGCCGCGGACCCGGGTGTAGGCGTGGGTCTTGAAGGAGCTGCCCTTGCTCGGGTCGTAGCTCGCGGCCGCCTGGATCAAGCCGCAGGTGCCGGCGCTGACCAGGTCCTCGTAGTCGAGGTGCGGCGGGAGCACGACCGGGAGCCGGCCCAGCACGTGGTGCACGAGGGGCAGGTAGTCCAGGATCCGCTGCTTGCGGGCCGCCTCTTCGCCGTTGTTGCGGTAGGCGCGAGCTGCCATCTGCTTCGTCATGCGGGCCTTTCAGGGGTGGAGGGGCTGGGCAGGGGCGCGGGCTCCACGCAGAGGCGCGCCGCGGCCTGGCGGAGGAGGAGGGTCAGGGCGCCGGCCAGGAGGGCGGCCACGAGGCCGCGCTGGAGCGCCGTCTCAGGGCGAGCGCCCTGGCCGAAGCTGCCCAGGGCGGTGGCCAGGAACACCAGGCTGCCGAGGAGGGTCGGGTTCATGCCGCGCCCTCGAGGTGCAGGTAGACGCCTTCCTGGACCCGGGGGCCCGCGGCGAAGCGCTTGCGGACAGCGCGACCCAGGAGCGAGAAGGAGACGTGGGCCGCCGAGCTGGGCGCCGCCTGGCGCAGTGGCAGGCCGCGTCGAGCGGCCTCGCGGACGGCGCTGTCCTGGGGGATCGGCGGGAGGAGGTCGGGCTCCCAGGCGAGGAAGCGGCGGCAGACCTCCTGGATCCCGCGCCCCACGCGCTGGGCGGCGTCGGTCTCCTCGACGCGGTTCAGGCAGAGCCCCAGGGAGGCGCGCGGGGCGGCCAGGCGCTTGAAGAGCGCGTAGCTGGCGGTCACGTCGGCGGGGTCCTTGTCGGCCACCACCAGGCCGAGGTCCGCGGCCTCGAGCAGGCGCCCGGTGAGCGGAGCGTCGGCGGGGAGGTCGACCACCAGCGCGTCGACCTCGGCGCGGAGCACGTCGAGCAGGCCCAGGAGCTGGCCGCCGCGCGCCTCGCTGGTCAGCGCCTGGGGCACCCCCAGTCCGCCGAGCTCGATCCCCGCTGGACCGCGGCGGAGGCACTCCCGCAGGGTGGCGCGGCCGGCCAGGGCCTCGCTGAGGTCGGCCACGGCGCCTCCGGGTGCCCGGCCGGAGAGGTCGAGCAGCGCCGCGCGCTGACCGGCCGCCGTGAGGCTGGCCGCGACGTTGCGCGCGACGGTGGTCGCGCCGCTCCCGCGGCGGGCGCTCGTCACCGCCAGGGTAGGCAGGGGATAGGTCAGCGGGCGAGCCTTCCGCCGCAGCAGGCCTTCGGCTTGTCCGTTCATGCGAGCCTCCCGTTCAGGATCCAGCGAGCGAGGGGGCGCGGGCGCGCATCCTCGATGTCCTCGGGCACGCGCTGCCCGGTCGTGACCCAGCGCAGCGGCACCGGCGCCTGGGCCAGCAGCTCGACCAGGTCGCCGGCGCTGACCGACTCGTCGAGCTTGCTTACGATCAGGCTGGCCAGCGGGCAGGCCGAGAAGCGCTCGAGGGCGACCTCGAGCTGGCTGTGCTGGGCCGTGGCCGGCAGGACCAGGGCGGCCTCGACCTCGGGGCTCGCGCTGAAGAAGGCAGCCAGCTCGCTCAGGCGCGCGTCGTCCAGCGGGCTCTGGCCGGCGGTGTCGACGAACACCTGCTGGCAGCCGCGCAGGCGGCGCAGGGCCTGGACCAGCTCCTGGGGGTTGCTCGCCGTCTCGAGGGGGGCGTCGAGCAGGTTGGCGTAGGCCTGCAGCTGGTCGACGGCCGCGACGCGGAACAGGTCGATCGTGACGAAGCCGACCTCGAGGCCGCGGTCCAGCTTGGCCTCGGCGGCGAGCTTGGCGATCGTGGTCGTCTTGCCGGCGCCGGTCGGGCCGACCAGGGCCAGGGTCCGCGGGGTGCTCGTGGCCTCGGCGCTGGGGACGAGCAGGGCCAGGCGGCGCTCGAGCTGGGCCATGCGCCAGGCCGGGTCGCGGTTGGGCAGCAGCCCGCGCAGCAGCGCCTCGACCCGGCCGGGGCGCAGGCCGCGGAGGCGCAGCTGGCGCTCGAGGGGGCAGGTCGGCTCGGCCGCGGGGCTCAGCGCGCGGAGCTGACGCGGGGGCGGGGCGAGGGCGGTGGCGGCGCCGCCGCTCCACTGGGCGGCGCTGGCGCCGCCGGCGCCGTGGCGGGGCAGCTCGCCCTCGACGGCGACCAGGGCCGAGCCCTGGTCGCGGGTCACCTCGACCACCACGCAGTCCGGGCCGATCTCGGCGCGGGCCAGCTGGAGGGCTTCACTGATCGAAGGGGCCTGAAAACGGAAGATCATTTCAGCTCGTCTCCTCGAGGCGGACCAGGCCGACGGACTCGACTCGCGCCGCGCCGCTCAGCTCGCTGAAGGCCACGACGCGCAGGTGCGGCAGGCTCTGCCGGAGCAGCTCTGCCAGGCGCTGGCGCAGCCCGTTCTGGACGACCAGCACCGGGGCGCGGCCCCCGGCCTGGGCGGTGGCGCGCTCGCTCTCGCGCCGGAGCGCGTCGATCAAGCGGCGCAGGAGGCCCTCGCCCAGACCCTCGATCAGCTCCCGCTCCACGCGCGGGTCGAGGGTCAGCACCCGGAGGGTGCCCTGGGGGTCGAGGTGGGGGGTGCAGACGGCGCGAGCCACGCGCTGGCGCGCGGCGCCGACCAGGAGCTGCGGGGTCTTGTCGACCGCGGCCGTGTCCGCCAGGCCGGCCAGGATCGCGGGCAGGTTGCGGATCGAGACCTCCTCCTGGAGCAGCTCGGCCAGCACTCGCTGGACCTCGCCCGTCGTGAGCAGGTTGGGCCACAGCTCCTCGATCAGGGCCGGGGCGCGCTCCTTCTGGTCTTCGAGCAGACGCTTGACGTCGTCGCGGCTGATCACGTCCGAGGCGTTGCGGCGCAGGACCTCGCCCAGGTGGGTGATCAGGACCGTGGTCGGGTCGACGACCGTGTAGCCGCCCAGCTCGGCCTCGACTCGCTGGTCCTCGTCGATCCAGGTCGCGGGCAGGCCGAAGCTGGGGTCGAGGGTCGGCACGCCGCGCAGGGGCGCGCCGTTGTCCTCGCCCAGGGCCAGGTTCAGGGTCGGCTCCAGGGTCCCGGTCGCGACCTCGTCCCCGCCCAGGAGCAGGCGGTAGGTCTTGGCCTCGAGCTCGAGGTTCTCGCGCACCCGGATCGGCGGGACGACCCAGCCCAGGTCGCGTGCGATCTGGTTGCGGAGGATCTTGATCCGCTCGATCACGGTCCCGCCGCGCTCGCTGTCCGCCATGGCGACCAGCCCGAAGCCCAGCTCGAGGGCCACGCGGTCGACCTGGAGCAGCGAGTAGACGTCCGGCTCGGCGGGCTCGGCGGCCGCGGCGGCCGCGGCCTCCTCGGCCTCCTGGCGCTCCTCGCGGGTCGGCTGGCCGGCGCGGAGCCTGCTAACGCCGATCGCTCCGGCGGCGATCGCGAAGAAGGGCAGGAAGGGCATGCCCGGCAGGAGGCCCAGCACGAGCAGCATGCTGGCCACGGTGGGGAGCACGCTCGGCTTGTCGAGGAGCTCGAGCGTGAGGTCCTCGCTCAGGCTGACGTTGCTGCTCGACTTGACCACCAGGGTGCCGGCGGCGGTCGCGATCAGGAGCGCGGGGATCTGGCTGACCAGGCCGTCGCCCACGGTCAGGATCGCGTAGCGGTGCAGGGCCTCGATCGCGCTCAGCCCGTCCAGCAGGCCGGCCAGGAAGCCGATCACGAGGTTGATCCCCGTGATCAGGAGGCCCGCGATCGCGTCGCCGCGCACGAACTTGCTCGCGCCGTCCATGGCCCCGTGGAACTCGGCCTCGCGGGCGATCCGCTCGCGGCGCTCGCGGGCGGTGCTCTCGTCGATCAGGCCGGCGTTGAGGTCGGCGTCGATCGCCATCTGCTTGCCGGGCAGGGCGTCCAAGGTGAAGCGCGCCGCGACCTCGGACACGCGCCCCGCGCCCTTGGTGATCACCACGAACTGGACGACCACCAGGATCAGGAACACGACCCCGCCCACGAGCAGGTTGCCGCCGACCACGAAGTTGCCGAAGGCCGTGATCACTCCGCCGGCCTCGCCCTCGAGCAGGATCAGGCGCGAGCTCGCCACGTTGAGGGCCAGGCGCGAGAGGGTCGTGAAGAGCAGGATCGAGGGGAAGCTGCTGAACTCGAGCGGCTCCTTGGCGCTCAGGGCCGAGACCAGGATCAGGAGCGCGAAGGAGAGGTTCGCCGTCAGCAGCAGGTCCAGCATGGACTGCGGGAGGGGCACGACGAGGACGGCCAGGAGGCCGACCATGCCCACCGCGAGCAGGGTGTCGCCGCCGGCGCGGTCACGCAGAGCCAAGGCGATGGTTCCCACTTAGCGCCTGCCTCCCCGCGCCTGACGCGCCCGGAACACGACCGCCAGCACCTCGGCCACGGCCTGGTAGAGGTCGACGGGGACCGGGTGGTCGACCGGGCACTGCTTGTAGAGGGCGCGGGCGAGCGGGACGTTGGTCACGATCGGGACCTGGCGCTCGCGCGCCTCGTCCTTGATCCGCTCGGCCAGCAGGTTGGCGCCCTTGGCTACGACCGCGGGGGCCGCCATGGAGGCGCGGTCGTAGCGGAGCGCGACCGCGAAGTGGATCGGGTTGACGACCACCACGTCGGCCTCGGCGACGGCCTCGATCATGCCGCGCCGCGAGGCGGCCTCGCGCTGTACGCGCCGGATCCGGGCCCGCAGCATCGGGTCGCCCTCCTCCTGCTTGTGCTCGTCGCGGACCTCCTGCTTGGTCATGCGCAGCCCCTGGTTGTGCTTGCGCCAGGCCAGAGCGGCGTCGGCCAGACCCAGGACGAGGAGCGCGATCGAGGAGGCCCAGAGCACGCGCAGGGCCTTCTCGCCGATCCGGCCGCCCTCGGACAGCAGCCCGCCGCTGAGGGCCGGGCGCGAGGTCAAGCGCGTCCGCAGTTTTTTTGA
>CALDQK010000830.1 GCA_937911525.1 uncultured bacterium | reverse complement strand
TGGCTCGGCGGGTCGACGCGCAGCGCGGCGCGGCGCGCGCGAGCGCGTTGACGAGGCGACGCCCGCGCGCTGATCTCACCCTGGGCCTCAGCCAGCGCGATCCCAAAGGCTATGCTCGGCCACATGCAGCCTGACCCCGACCTTCCGCAGGACGAGTCGAAGCGCCCCGCCTGGGCGCTGATCCCCTGGGTCGCGCTCTGCTTCCTGGCCGCCACGCTCGGGGTCCTCTTCCCGCCGGGCGAGTGGTACGCCGGCTTGAGCAAGCCCTCCTTCAACCCGCCCAACTGGGTGTTCGGCCCGGTGTGGACCGCGCTCTACCTGGGCATGGGCGTCGCCGCCTGGCGGGTGTGGCGGCGCGTGGGCTGGCGCGCGCCGACCTGGCTCTTCCTCGCCCAGCTGGCGCTGAACGCGCTCTGGTCGCCGGTGTTCTTCGGCGCGCACCAGCTCGGCCTGGCCGCCCTGGTGCTCGCCTCGCTCGTGGCGCTCGTGGCGCTGACCCTGCGCGCCTTCTGGCGCGAGGACAAGCTGGCCGGCGCGCTCTTCGTGCCCTACCTGGCCTGGGTCTCCTTCGCGCTGGTCCTCAACCTCGCCCTCTGGCGGCTCAACGCGGCTTGAGCGGGTCCTCGTCGAGGCGAGCCTCGGGGTCGTAGCTCAGGCGCCAGATCAGGGCCATGAGCCAGGTCAGCGGCACGAGCTGCGCCAGGAGGCCCAGGGCCCCGACCGCGAGCGAGCCGATCGACACGAGCCCGAAGGCGGCGCGGTCGCCCCAGGTCGCCGCCCGCTCGTCGTCGCTCAGGCCGAGCTCCGCGCGCAGCTCGCTCAGGGGGCGGGCCAGCAGCTCCTCGCTCGCGTAGGCGTGCTCGTAGAGGTTGGCCCCGCCGCGCCCGCGCACGAAGGCGCGCCAGGTGCGGCGCGGGCAGGCGAAGAGCCCGAAGGCCAAGGCCTGCGGCTGGAGCACCCACGCGATCGGGTGCGCGCGGCAGCCCTGGGCCAGCTCCCAAGCGGCGGTCTCGGCCTCGCCGCGCAGGGAGGTGTCGTAGTGAGTCAGGGCGTGGTGCAGGTCGTGGACGCTCAGGCTGCGCCCGCGCCCGGGCCAGTTGGGGATCACGAAGGAGAAGGGCCCGACGGGGAAGCGCGCCCAGCGCGCGCCGTAGTCGGCGGCCGAGAAGCCGCTGCGGGCGAAGTGCGCCGCGCGCAGGTCGCCGAGGGTGGGCTCGCCGGCCCCCTCGGCTGGCTGGACGTCCTCGGGGGACGTCGTGGGTGGGGCCGAGAGGGTCGCGGTCATGGGGCACCTCCTGAGCAGAAGGTAGACCGAGTGTGAGCCTGGTCCCGTGGCGTCCCGTCGCGCGACGATTTGCCGCAGGGTCCGCGCGGGACTTAGGGCGCGCTCAGTCGGCCCCTTCCTCGAAGGGCGCGAACACGCCCTCCTCGCAGCCGGCGACGAAGGCGTCGGTGTAGGCCTTGAGGCGCTCCCACTCGCGGCGGATCAGGGCGGTCTCGGCGCGGTCGATGTGCCCGTCGTCCACGATCGAGACCGAGATCGTGCGCAGCATGGCGGCGAAGCGCTCGAGCAGGCGCTCGGCGTGGTCGGCGTAGGTGGGGTCGAAGCCGCCCAGGAACTGGGAGGGGTGGCGCACGATCCAGCCCGAGGCGTCGCTGCGGATCGAGCGGCTGACGCGGTCCTCGTGGCTGGGGAGGGTCGCGACGACCGGCAGTCCCTCCAGGAAGCGGCGCAGGTCCGCGGCCAGGGCCTCGCAGCTGGGGTAGCGGTCCTCGGGCCGCTTGGCCAGGCAGGTGAGCGTGATCGCGTCCAGCGAGGTCTCGATCTCGGGGACGATCTCGGAGGGCGCGGGCGGCTCGTCGTGCGCCACCGCGCGGATCACCTCCAGCGGGCTGCCCAGGAAGGGCGGCCGACCGGTCAGCAGGTTGAACAGGGTCGCGCCCAGGCCGTAGACGTCGACGGCGGGGCCGACCTGGCGGTTGCTCCCGGCGGCTTGCTCGGGGGACATGAAGGGCGGCGTGCCGAGGACCTGGCCGGTCGAGGTCAGGTCGTTGCCCGAGCCGAGGGGCTTGGCGAGGCCGAAGTCCGTCAGCAGGGGCTGGCCCTCGCGGTCGATCAGGATGTTCCCGGGCTTGACGTCGCGGTGCACGACGCCGCGCCGGTGGGCGAAGGCCAGCGTGCGGGCCAGGATCTCGACCATGCGCCCGGCCTCGCGCGGCTCGACCGGGCCGCGCTCGAGGCGCGTGCGCAGCGAGTCGCCGTCGATCAGGTCCATGACGAGGTAGGCGTGGTCGCCCTCGCTGCCCCAGTCGAGGACGCGGACCACGTTCTTGCTGCGCAGGCGCGCGGCGGCGTGCGCCTCGCGCTGGAAGCGGAGCCGGTCCTCGACCGAGAGCCCGCCCGCCGCCTGCAGCACCTTGATCGCGACCTCCTGGCCCTTGGGGTCGCGGGCCTTGTAGACGATCGCCATCCCGCCGCGCCCGAGCTCTTCGAGCACCTCGTAGCCGCCGAGCTGGCGCGGGCGCTCGATCAGGGAGGGCGGACGCACGATCCCCGGCGTGTCGTCGGGGCCGATGTCCTTGGTCTCGTCTTCGCTCTTGTCTGCCGACATGCCCCACACGCTACTGGGTCGGTGCGTCGCCGCGGGCAGAAAGCGCGAGGCGCTCCTGGATCGACAGGGCTAGGGCTTATCAGGCTCTTCGGACTCGTCAGGCGCGTCGCGCTCGCGCGCGAGCGCGCGCCGAGGTGGGGGGGAAGGCTCGCGGCCGGAGGCCACCAAGCCGTAGGCCTTGGCGGTCAGCCAGCAGATCGCGAGCAGGATCCCGGGCCCGATCGGGGGAGAGGCGACCGCGGCCACGATCAGCAGCACCGGCCCGATCGTGACGATCTCCCAGAACTTGTCGTCGCCGGGTCCGACCTCCTCGACGAAGACCGCGAAGGCGGCTGCGAGAGCGACCGCGGTCCCCAGGATCGTGGCCAGGAAGAGCCACAGGGGCGGCTGCGGCTCGGGCCGGCGGGGCGGCCTGGGCCTGGGCTGAGGCGTGGGCTCGGGCTCGGGGGCTGCACGTCGGGAGCGCGAGCGCCGCTTGGACTCCGGGCAGCCGAGGGTCCCGCAGCGCCCGAGCTCGTCCAGGCAAGCGGGGTGGTAGGCCGCGTCGCAGCCGGGGCAGCGAACGCGAATGTCCCCCAGCGCCGCCATGCAGTAGGGGCACTCGCGGCTGGGGCGGGGCTTCAGCTCGAGGTCGAGGTCCACGGGTCAGCGAGGGGGATCGAGGGCCACGCGAAAGCCCGTGAAGTTGGCCCGGCGCTCGGGGCTCTGGCGATGACGGGAGGCGAGCGAGCGGTTCAAGGGGAGGTCCGACTCCCAGCTCGGGCCGCGCACGACCACGTCCTCGCCCTGGGGTGGGCCCTTGGGGTCGACCAGCGGCCCCTCGGGGTAGGGGGCGTAGAAGTCGGAGACCAGCTCGGCCGCGTTGCCGCCCATGTCGTAGCAGCCGTAGGGGGAGCGGTCGCGCGGATAGGCCCCGACGGGCGAGGTGAAGGGGTGGCCGTCTCGGAGGAGGTTGTTGCAGGCGCCGCTCTCGGGCTCGGGGCCGTAGACGTAGGGGTCCTGGCTGTCGCCGCGGGCGGCGCGCTCCCACTCGGCCTCGGTCGGGAGGCGTAACCCGGCCCACTCGCAATAGGCCAGGGCGTCGGCGCGGGTGACCCGCACGATCGGGTGGTTCGAAGGCGCCGACCAGGGCTCCACGCGGCGGGTGCTCCGCACGAAGTCCTTCCGCACGGGGAGGACGCTGAACACGTTCGCGGGCGTAGCGGCTCCGCTCACCTCGGCGAAGCGCGCCCAGTCCGCCCAGGTGACCTCGTACTTGCCCATGAACACGCCGCGCGTCAGGCGGACCTCGACCTCGCGCTCGCTGATCGCGCGCCCGCTGGGCTCGACCGTTGCCGCGTGGAAGGCGCCGCCGCCCGAGCCCATGCGGAAGCTGCCGGGCGGGACCCACACCAGGATCGTGCCCGTTCGCTCCCAGCGGTATTCGCCCGAGACCTCGGTCGGGACGAGGCCCACCGGGAGCCAGGGCGGCTCGCTCAGGCGGCGATACCAACGCGGCAGCTCGAGCTCGGGGCTGGGCGTCGTCCTCGCGGAAGGGGACCGGCGAGGCGCGGCGGCTGCCTCGCCGGGCTCGCTGGGCGTCGGGGGGCTGGCGAGCCACCCCAGCCCGAGCAGCGCGGCCAGCGCGAGCGCCCCCAGCGCCGCCAGGGCGAGGCGAGGGCGCGGGCGCGCTTCGACCTCCTGCCCCGCGAGGAAGCGCTCGAGGTCGGCGGCGAGCTCGCGCGCGCTGGGGTAGCGCGCGCTCGGGTCGCGCGCCGTCGCCCGCAGCACGATCGCGTCGAGGGCAGCGGGGACGCCCTGGGCGTGGCGGGAGGGGGGCGGCACGTCCTCTTCCAGCAAGGCGCAGAGCACGTTCATGGGCGTGCCCAGGTAGGGCGGACGCCCGGTCAGCAGCTCGAAGGCCAGGACGCCGAGCCCGTAGACGTCGACGGCGGCGGTCAGCTCCTTGCTGCGCTCGACCGAGGTCTGCTCGGGCGCCATGTAGGCCGGCGTGCCCAGGCTCTGGCCGGTCCGGGTCAGGGTCTCGGCCCGCGCGTCGCGGGCGATCCCGAAGTCGAGCAGGACGGGGCTGCCGTCGGCGCGGAGCAGCACGTTGCTCGGCTTGATATCGCGGTGCAGGATCCCCTCGGCGTGCAGGCGCTCGACCGCGCCCGCGAGGTCCCGCACGATCCGCGCCACCTCGCGAGGTCCGAGGGGCTGGCGCAGCGACCCCAGGCTCTGCCCCTCGACGTAGTCCATGAGCAGGTAGGGACCCTCGTCGATCCAGCCCGCCTCGTGGACCCGCACGACGTTGGGGTGCACCACCCGGGCCAGGAGGGTCGCCTCGCGCAGGAGGCGCTGCATGGCCTCGAGCTGGAGCTGGTCGGCGCGGATCCGCTTCAGCGCGACCTGGCGCCCGACGAGGGGGTCCTCGACCAGGAACACGGCCCCCATGCCTCCCTGCCCGATCGGACGGAGGACCTTGAAGCGGCCGATGGTTTCGGGCTGTCGTGGAGCCGGCAAGGGTGCGTATCCTCGCGCCCATGGTGCCGGAGCTGCAGCTGCGGATCGAGTCCGAGCCTCAAGATTCGCCAGCCGAGGAACGAGGCTGGTGAAGTCGTCGGGCTAGCGGCGCTTGCCCTGCTTGCCCTTGCCCTGCGGGCGCCGCTCGCGCTCGTCGAGCTGCTCGAGCAGGGGCTTGTCGCGCTCGGTGATCAGGTTGACGACCTTGCCCGAGCGACCCGCGCGCGCGGTGCGCCCCACGCGGTGGCGGTAGTTGTCGATGTCGCGCGGGAGGTGCACGTTGATCACGCGCCCCACGAGGTCGATATCCAGGCCGCGCCCGGCCAGGTCCGTCGCGACCAGGAGCTTGACCTCGCCGCTGCGGAAGCGAGCCAGGTTGGCGCGCCGCTCCGCGCTCTCCATTTCGCCCATGTAGAGGACGTGGGCGTGGCCCTCGGACTCGAGCCAGGCCGAGAGGCGCTCGCACTGCTTGCGGGTGTTGGCGAAGAGCAGCGAGCTGGTGTCCTTGTCCTCGCGCAGGACCTCGCGCAGCACGTCGAAGCGCTGGTTGGGCACGTTGCGGTTGATCGTCTCCAGGTTGTCGAGCGACTTGCGGCTGCCCTCGGTGCGGAAGCGGAGCGGCTCGCTGGGGAAGAGCTCGAGGGCGGCGTCCTCGAGGCCCTTCGAGAGCGTGGCGCCGAAGAGCGCGATCCGGACCTGGGGCGGGCACTCGCCGAGGGCGCGCCCGATCAGGCCAATGAAGCTGGGGTCGAGCAGCTGGTCGGCCTCGTCGAGGACCAGCACGCGCACGTCGTCGAGGCGGAGCTGGCGCTGGTCGAGGAACTGGGCCAGGCGCCCGGGCGTCGCCACCAGGACCTCGAACTCGCCGCGCACGTTCTGGGCCGCGATCTGCTTCCTGGTCCCGCCCAGGCAGGAGCGGACGCGCAGGCGCGTGTCGTGGGTCAGGCTCTTGAACACCTTGACCACCTGCTGACCCAGCTCGCGCCCTGGCACGATCACCAGCCCGCGCGGGCGACCCGCGATCGAGACCGGGACGCCCTCGGTCTCGAGCACCTTGAGCTGGTGCAGGACCGGGAGCGCGTAGGCCAGGGTCTTGCCGCTCCCCGTCTCGGCGACGCCGATCACCGAGCGCCCCTTGAGCTGGGGCGGGATCGCGGCGGCTTGGATCTCGGTCGG
>CALDQK010000829.1 GCA_937911525.1 uncultured bacterium | reverse complement strand
AGCGGAGTGCCCCCGCGGCTGGAGTCGACCTCTGCCGTCCGAGCGGGTCTCTCTCCTGGCGCGCCGCCGCCGGGGACCAGCGTGTTCGAGCAGGCCGCGCTCGCGGAGCAGCGGGCGCTGGCGCCCAACGCGGGGGCGCGCTGCGGGATCCGCTCGGTGGACGCCTTCGGCTCGGTGTCCCCGCTGGCGCTCGAGCTCCTCACGCGCGACGAGCGCTTCGCGCGCCTCTCGCCGGCGCGCCAGGCGGCGCTCCTCGACGCGGAGCTCTTCCTGCTCCCCCTGCCGGACTACCAGGCGCTGAAGTCCACCCCGGCGCGCGGAGAGCTGTGGGTGCACGGGCAGCAGCAGCGGCCGCCCAAGCACCTCCTGGTCGGAAACCGCCGCTGTCCGCCTTGGGGCTACCTGATCGGCGCCGCGCGCCGGGTCGAGAGCACGTCCGCCGCCCTCGAGGCCTTGCTCGCGCCGGACCACGACCCGCGCCGCCAGGTCGTGATCGGCCCTGAGGGGCGCGACCTGCAGGCTCCTGCAGGGACCCTCCCCGCGCGCCCGGTCGCGCCGAGCCGCTTCGAGCCCGAGCGGATCGAGCTCGAGCTCGAGCTGCGCGAGCCCGCCTGGCTCGTGCTGCGCGAGACCTTCTCCCCCCACTGGGAGGCGCGCGTCGACGGAGCGCTCGTCCCCTGCGCCCGCGCGGACCTGCTCTACCGCGCGCTCCCGCTCGAGGCCGGGCGCCACCGCGTGGTGCTCCGCTACGCGCCGAGCTGGTGGTGGCCCGGGCTCGCGGCCAGCGCCCTGGGCTGGGCCCTCCTGGCTGCGCTCGCCCTCTCCTCGCTCCGGAAGGCCAGTCGGCCTGGCGCGTAGCTCGCCAGGCCGACGGACAGGGAACGTAGGGGTCTGGAGCTAGGCGGCCGCGGGGGTCGTGCTCTTGGGAGCGGCGGCCTCGAGGTTCTGCTCGAGGGTCTCGATCTCGTTGCGGAGGCGACGGACCGCGCTCAAGAGCAGACGGGCGCCGCGCTCCTGGGCCGCGGTCAAGGGCGCGCGCTTGAGCACGCCCTGGGCCCAGGTCTGCACCTGCTCGCCCCAGGTCGCGGCGGCCTGCTGGGTCGCCTCGAGGACCTCGCCCGCTTGCTCCTTGGCCGACTCGGCCACGGGGGCCGCGGCGGCGACCTCCTCGCCGAAGTAGGCCCGGGCGCGCCCGAGCGCTTCGTCCCAGGACTTCTTGCCCGCCGCGCGGGTGTGGCGCAGGCGCTCGGCGAAGGTCAGGTGAGTCGCGGCCTCGGGGGCAGCCGCCTCGGTCGGGGTCTTCTCGGACGGGGTCTCGGGGGTGGTCTCGCTCACGGGGTTCCTCCTTGCTGGGAGAGGGAAAGGTAGAGCGCATGGCGCGCCGCGTCAAGCCGCAAATGCCGCGGCGCGTCAAGGCCTTGTAAGGTGCGCACGGCATTTGGCTTAAGTCGTTCGACGACCAGGCCTCCTCGTTGAAGGGGGGATTCACCTGCGCAAGGGCGGCTTTCCAGGGTGTGGGGTCGGGGTTACTCTTCTTTGGCTCCCAAATGCCCAAGATCGAGATCCAGTGCAGCCAATGCGGGCATGACGCCCGGGTCCCCGAACAGTTCCGGGGCAAGAAGGTCCGCTGCCTGCGCTGTCACGCCAAGCTGCGGGTCCCCGAGGACGCCCCCGTCGCGGCGCCCAAGGAGAAGCGCCGCTCGCGCCCCAAGGAGCGGCGCGAGGGACGCAGCGAGCCGGCGACGCGCGGGCGCAGCCGCGAGGAGCGCAGCGAGGGACGCAGCAGCCGCGGGCGCCGCGGCAAGGGGCCCAGCTCGCGGACCCGCCGCGAAGCGCTCAGCCTCCTGCGCGAGCTGCTGCACGAATACGACCACGCCATCGAGTCGGTCCCGCGCGGCCTCGAGATCGACCTGCGCGGGGTGGCCTTCGGGCTCGCGCGGCAGCTCTCGGAGGAGATGCTCGAGTCACGCGCGATCCGCGACGTGAAGCTCGCGGGCGGCACGGGCGAGTGCCGAATCGTGGTCACGCTCCAGGGCTGGGAGTTCAACCCGGCCGACTCCTTCGCCGACGACGACGAGGACACCGAGGTCTTCCAGCGCAGCTCGCTGGGCGAGGGCGGCGGCGGCGGCGCCTGGAACCCCAACGGGCTCATCGACCCGGCGGTCGGACTCGAGGACCAGACGGACCCTGCCTGGCAGCTCGAAGCCAACGTGCCCGACCTCGAGCCCTCGACCGCCCAGTCGATCTTCACCCAGCAAGGCACCTCCAACTCGCGAGAGGTGGTCGAGCCAGTCGCCCTCTACGAGCGGGCGCGCGACCTGCTCGAGGGCGGCGACGCCGACGCCGCGATCCCGCTGCTCGAGAAGGCCGTGCGCGCCGACCGCGACTTCGCCCGCGCGGTCCACTACCTCGGCAAGGCCTACGCCTCGACGGGCGACTACCACCGCGCCCGCCGCGCCTTCCGCCACCTCTGTAAGCTCGAGCCCGACGACCCCGAGTCGCAGGTGCTCTACGCCGCGGCCGCGGTCCGCTGCGACCGCCTCGACGAGGCCAAGCTGGCCCTCGCGGCCGCGATCAAGCTCGACCCGACCTACAAGCAGGCCTACCGCTACGCCGCCCAGCTCTGGGAGCGGCTCGGCGACCCCGAGACGGCGCGCAAGTTCCGGGCTCGCTACCAGGCGCTCAAGCTCCGCTCCGGGTGAGCGACGCGGCCCAGGCGAGGGTGCGGGCCTACCACGAGGCCAGCAAGCACCACCTCCCCGAGGCGTTCGCCCCCAGCCCTGGTCAGCTCGACTGGGCCAACCAGCCCGCCCCCTTCCGCCGCTACGTCGGCGCGCCGCGCCGCGCGCTCCCGCTCCGCCCGCTGAGCGAGGCCGGCCCGCCCCTGGAGCAGGCCCTGGAGGGACGCGTCGAGCCCGCCCCTTGGGGTCTCGCCAGCCTGGGACAGCTCCTGCAGGACTCGCTCGGCCTGACCGCCTGGAAGCAGGCCGGGACCTCGCGCTGGGCTCTGCGCGCCAACCCTTCCTCCGGCAACCTCCATCCCAGCGAGGCCTACCTGCTGGCCGACCTCGGAGTCCGACCTCGGAGTCCGAACTCGGAGTCCAACCTCGGAGTCCGAACTCGAGGTCCGGCCTCGGAGTCCGAACTCGGAGACGGCCCCGCCCTGTGGCACTACGCGCCGGTGGCGCACGCCCTCGAGCGACGCGCCGAGCTGAGCCCCGCGGCCTGGAGCGCGCTCGTGGCCGGGCTGCCCGAGCCCTGCGCCCTGCTCGGCCTCAGCTCGATCGGCTGGCGCGAGGCCTGGAAGTACGGGCTGCGCTCCTTCCGCTACTGCCAGCACGACGCCGGCCACGCGCTGGCCTGCGTCGCCCTCGCGGCCGCGGGGCTGGGCTGGAGCGCGCGCCTGGTCCTCGACCTCGACGACCCCCAGCTCTCGTCGCTCCTGGGCCTCGAGAGCACCGGCCCCGAGGCAGAGCGCCCCGAGTGGCTGCTCGCGCTCTCCCCCGCGCCCTTGCCCGCGCGCCCGCGCCTCGACCCCGGCCCCGCCCTGGCAGAGCTCGCCCGCCCCGACGCCTGGCGAGGGCGCGCCAACGAGCTGAGCGAGGAGCACCGCGCCTGGCCCGGCCTGGACGAGGTGTGGGCGGCGAGCGAGCGCAGCGGCCCGCCGCCCCCAGAGGCCTGGCAGGACCCAGCTCGAGACCCGCCCCCCTTGACCCCCGGGGCGCCAGCTCTGCGCCGCTTGATCCACCAGCGCCGCAGCGTCGTCGCCCTCGACGGGCGAACCGGGCTGACCCGGGACGGCTTCTACGACCTGCTCCGCCTCCTCCTGCCGGGGCCGGGGCGCGCGCCGGGCGCCTGCCAGCCCTGGGCTCCCCGCGTCGACCTCGCGCTCTTCGTGCACCGGGTCGAGGACCTCGCCCCCGGGATCTACGTGCTGCAGCGCAGCGGCGACCTCACCCTGCGCCAGGCGCTGCTCGACCCAGGACAGCCGCCGCCCGGCTGCCCGAGCGAGCTGCCGCTCTTCCTGATCGCGGAGGGCGACGTCCAGGGCTCCGCCCAGGCGCTGAGCTGCTGGCAGACGATCGCGAGCGACGGGGTGTTCGCGGCGGCGCTCCTCGCCCCGCTGACGAGCAGCCTCCGCGCGCTCGGCCCCTGGGCCTACCGCTGGCTGCACTGGGAGGCGGGCGCCCTGGGGCAGCTGCTCTACCTCGGCGCGGAGGCCTTCGGCCTGGGCGGGACGGGGATCGGCTGCTTCTTCGACGACGGGACCCATGAGCTGCTCGGGCTCGACCCCGCGGGCGATCGACAGGTGCTCTACCACTTCGCCCTCGGAGGTCGGGTGCCCGACCACCGCGTGGAGCTGACCCCGCCTTACTCGCATCTCAGCGAGTAGATTGGGCGCCTTCTCGCAGAGGGGGTGCCGTGACGGGTCTCGATGGTTACTACCGTGAGCCGACGATCGCAGGCGAGCGGATCGTGTTCGTGTGCGAGACCGACCTGTGGTCGGTCTCGACCGAGGGCGGCCGCGCGCTGCGCCTGACCAGCCACGTGGTCCACGCCCGCAGCCCGGCCCTCAGCCCCGACGGCTCCCAGCTGGCCTTCGTCGGCCGCGAAGAGGGCGTGTTCGAGGTCTACCTCCAGTCGGCGGAGGGCGGGTTGGCCAAGCGCCTGACCTGGCAAGGCGCCTACTGCCTGGTGCTCGGCTGGAGCGAGGACGGCGAGTGGATCCACTACGCCAGCCACGCCGGCGTCATGCCCCGCCTCGGGCCGCGCCTGTGGCGGGTGCGCGCCAGCGGCGGCGCGCCGGAGCTCCTGCCCTACGGACCGGCCGCGCGCCTCGTCGACGGCGCGGGCGGACGCGTCCTGGGCCGCAACATCGGCGACCCCGCGCGCTGGAAGCGCTACCGCGGCGGCCGCACCGGCGAGCTCTGGATCGACCGCGAGGGCAAGGGCGAGTTCTCGCGCCTGCTCAGCGACCTGCGCGGCAACGTGGCGGACCCCGCCTGGATCGGCGCGCGCCTCTACTTCCTCAGCGACCACGAGGGCCACGGCAACCTCTACTCCTGCGACCCCCACGGCGCGGACCTCCGGCGCCACAGCCACCACGAGGACGTCTACGCGCGCAACGCCAAGAGCGACGGGAAGCGGATCGTCTATCAGGTCGCCGCGGAGCTGTGGCTCTTCGACCCCGCCGGCGGCGCCCCGCGCAAGCTCCCGATCACGACGGCCTCGAGCAAGCCGCAGCTCCAGCGGCGCTTCGTCTCGCCCAGCCGCTACCTCGAAGGCGTGGACGTCCACCCCAAGGCCCACAGCGTCGCCTTGACCGTGCGTGGCAAGCCCTACACCTGCGGCCTGTGGGAGGGCGAGGTCGTCCAGCACGGCGTGCGCGACGGCGTGCGCTACCGCCTCACCAGCTACCTCCCGGACGGCGAGTCCTTCGTCGCCCTCGCGGACACGAGCGGCGAGGAGGAGCTCGAGCTGCAGCGCCTGCTCCCGCGCGACTCGGCGGAGGAGGCGCCCGAGCCCGAGCGGCTGGAGGGGCTCGACCTCGGCCGGCCGATCAGCATGGAGGCCGCGCCGGTCGGCAAGCAGGTGGCCCTGGTCAACCAGCGCCACGAGCTGATCCACGTCGACCTCGAGGCCAAGACCAGCAAGGTGCTGGACCGCTGCGAGTACGGCCGCCTGCTCGGCTTCTGCTGGTCGCCCGACGGACGCTGGATCGCCTACGGCTACCGCGGCTCG
>CALDQK010000828.1 GCA_937911525.1 uncultured bacterium | reverse complement strand
TTCCTGGATCTTGCCCACCAGACGCTCCCGGTCGCCCTCGACCTGGTCGAGGTCCCCGCCCGGCCCGCCGCGATCACGGCGCCGGCCGAGGAGCGCCGCCCCGCGGGCCAGCTGATCAGCTTCTCCTTCCGCGCGACCCTGATCCGCGCGGCGGCCGCGATCCTGGTCGCGGGCATGATCGGCCTCGCCGGCTACCACAGCCTGCCCAATCAGCCGGACGCGCCGACCGCCGACCTGGCCAGCCTCGAGCGCGAGGTCGAGGAGGCGGAGAAGGTCGCGCGGAACGTGCAGCCCAAGACCAGCATGGAGCCCAGCGCGCTCGCCTCGGCTCAGGCCCACTACCAGGCCGTCTTCGCCCGGGCCCAGACGAACCCCCAGGCCCAGGGCGTCGCGCGCGAGGCCGGCCACCAGCTGGCTGCGTTCCGGCTGCTCAAGCCGCCCGCGCTCAGCCGTCCCCGCCCGCGCCCGAAGGCCACCCCGAACAAGGCGACCGCCTACCCCGCTGGCGCCCAGGACCCCTCGTCGAGCTTCCTGATCAGCAACGAGCCGGTCCTGCGCGAGTATCCCGACAGCCTGGCCGCGCTCTACGTGCTCAAGCGCTTCCGCAAGATGCTGACCGAGATCCGCGAGCACGGCCGAATCCGCTTCGACCAGACCACCGCCAGCCCGAAGATGACCGACTTCCAGCGGCAGATCGCGGGCGGCTTCCGCAAGCAGGACCGGCTCAAGCTGGTCGAGCGCGACCTGCAGGCGCTGACCACGCTCCGCTTCGACTGGAGCGAGGTCCGCCTCCACGTGGACCCCCGGATCACCCGTGCGGCGCACCAGGCCGACCTGCTCCAGCGCGGCCTCCACGCCGAGGAGCTCGGTGACCTGGTCGTGGCCCGCGACTGCTACCGCGAGGTGATCGCGCTCGGCGACTCCAAGGCCGCCGCGATCGCCCGCCAGCACCTCGCCCGCCTCGGCTGATGCACGCCGAGGCCGCGGCCCGCAACGCGGCCTTCTTCGGGCGCTGAGGCGTCAGCGCGCTAGGCCCAGGAGGGCGGGGGCGGCGGCGGCAGCTTGCGGCTGTGGTGCATCTCGACGAGCAGCCAGGCGCCGAGCGCGAGGCCGGCGAGCATCGAGGCGGTGCCGAGGACCTGCCACAGGAAGGAGATCGTGCCGTCCCACTCGAGCAGGTGCAGGCGGCCGAGCATTCGCGTCCAGTCGCCCATGCCGTCGGCGCCGAAGCCCTGGCCCCAGGGCGAGACGAGGGGCAGGTTGAGCTGGCCCCGCGCGTCGGCGGCGTAGATCGCGGCGTTGAAGCAGTTGGTCGAGAACCAGCCCAGCGAGAAGGCGACGGCGAAGTAGTCCCGCTGGGCCTTCCAGAACCCGACGGCCGCGATCAGGGGCACGAGGCACTGCAGGATCGTCCCGCCGGCGATCGTCATGAACTCGCCGAAGGGGCGGAACACGATGTGGCCCATTTCGTGGAAGCCGAGGTTGATCCCGTTGAAAATGAAGCTGCCGTATTCGAGCTCGGTCAGGGAGCGCGCGAGCACGTAGACGAAGAAGATCAGCACGGGGAGCCGGACCTCCCAGGAGCGGTCGCGGCACCAGTCACGCGCGTCGTCGCGCAGGTAGCGCAGCACCTGCAGCGGGTAGGGCGCGCCCGCGTCGGGGCCGGCGCCGCCCACGATCTCGAAGCTGGGTGGCTCGTCCTGCTGGGGGCTCTCCATGGGCGCCAGGATAGCTGGCGAGTGGAGGATTGACCGGGCGCGCGTGAGGGACTAGGACGAGGGCATGCGCTCGCTCCACGCTCTCTTGCTGCTCTGCCTGCTCGCCGCCTCGGGCTGCGCGGTGGGCCACAACGGGGTGACCTGGGAGGCCGAGGACTCGACGCCGGCCGCCGAGCCCGTCGAGCTCCCGCTGCCGGTCCGGCTGGGGGTGCGCCTCAACAGCTCGGGCGCCTCGGGCCTGCACGTGGTCCTGGTCGAGCAGCTGCGGCGGAGCCCCAACTTCGAGGTGGTCCGCCAGACGGCGATCGCCGAGCAGGAGGGGCGCCTCGACTACGTGGTCGAGCTGGACTACGTGGTCGAGACCAACGCCAAGCTGATCAACTTCGTGACCTGCTTCCCGGGCTTCGTGATCCTGGCGCCCTGGTGGGGCAAGCTGCGCTGGGACTAC
Organism: uncultured bacterium; assembly: GCA_937911525.1. GTDB lineage: Bacteria > Planctomycetota > J058 > J058 > J058 > NORP233. The sequence continues at coordinate 33,003 of CALDQK010000828.1, read as the reverse complement.
GACGTCACGACCCGGATCCGCCTCCTACGCCCGCGGGCGGCGGCGGTCGCCGAGCTCGAGCGCTTCGACGCCTTCGAGCTGGCCTTCACCGACGCGGGCTACTCGATCGGCTGCAACCTGGGCTTCCTGGGCTTGGCCTTCCTGCCGGCGACCGCCTCGCCCCTGGTGGTGGGGGTGATCACCTCGGTCTACGACGGCCAGGCGCTGGGCTACCGCGGCCGGGTCAACCGCTCGCAGGCGATCGCGGCCTGGGGCCGCCGGATCGGGCACTCGATCGCGGCCGAGGTCGAGCGCGACCTGGCGACGCGCAGCAAGCTGGCCGAGCCGGCGCCCAAGGGCCCGTGAAGCTCGCGATCTCCTGGGGCGACCCGGCCGGGATCGGCCCCGAGGTCCTGCTGCGAGCGCTGGCGGCGAAGCCCTGCGAGGCGGTAGTGGTCGGGGACGCGGCCCGCCTGAAGGAGGCCGCCGAGCGGCTGCGCTTGCCGGCGCCGGCCGAGGTCCTCTCCCCCGCCGAGGTCGAGGTCCCGCCCGAGCTGCTCTTCGCGGGTCGCACCAGCGCCGAGGGCGGCCGCTCGGCGGCCGCCGCGGTGCGGGTCGCGGCCGACCTGGTCGCGAGCGGCCAGGCCGCGGCCTTGGTCACGGCGCCCCTGAACAAGGAGTCCCTCGCCCTGGCGGGCGAGCGCCACCCGGGGCACACGGAGCTCCTGGCGGAGCACTTCGACGCGCCGGGCACGCGCATGATGCTCCAGGGAGGTGGGCTGCGGGTGGTGCTGGTCACGACCCACGTGGCCCTGCGCGAGGTCCCCCGGCTGCTCACGGTCGAGGGGATCCGCGAGACCTGCGTCTCGGCGGCGGCGGGGCTGCGCGGGCTCGGGATCGCGCGCCCCAGGCTGGCGCTGGCGGCGCTGAACCCTCACGCCAGCGACGGCGGCCGCTTCGGCAACGAGGAGACGCGGCTCCTCAAGCCGGCCGTGGCGCAGGCGCGCCTGGCGGGGGTCGAGGTCGAGGGCCCCTTCCCGGCGGACACGCTCTTCGCCCAGGCGGCGCGACCCGAGAGCCGCTTCGACGCGGTGGTGGCGCTCTATCACGACCAGGGGCTGATCCCGGTCAAGCTGGCCTCCTTCGGCCAGGCGACCAACGTGACCCTGGGGCTGCCGATCGTGCGCACGAGCCCGGACCACGGGACGGCCTTCGACATCGTGGGCCAGGGGAAGGCGAGCCCCGAGTCCTTCCTGGTGGCGTTGGACGTGGCGCGAGAATTGGCCCGACAAAGGGACTGAAGCCAAGCCCTCCTCCCTGCCGATAGGTCGGGAAAGCCCCTGAACTGGGCGGAGGAGGAAGCCATGGGTCTGTTCCGCAAGAACGACGAGCTCTTCGAGCTCATGGGCCAACCGGCCCCAAACGCGCCCCGGACGGGGAGCACGCACCGCCTGCGTCCGCGGACTTCGCGCGCGCCTTCGCCGCGGCCCCCCGCGCCGCGCCCCGCCCCGACGAGCGGCTTCGGTCCCCGGCGCACGGACCCCAGCGCCGGCTTCGGTCGCCCGGGCCCTGAGAGCGCGGCGCTCCCGGTGCGCGGCGGCGTGTCGGGCACCTTCGGCCGCTTGATCAGCGGCGGCCTGGGCCGGACGGCGCTCTTCGGGCGCAGCAAGCCGGCTCTCGAGGACGAGGTGGTCATGGTGGACGGCGAGGCGGTGATCGTGGTCGAGGACGGCTGGGAGATGCCCGAGGAGGGGCCCGGCCGGACCTTCCCGGTGCGCCTCGACTCCATGGTGGTCGGGACCCTGGTCATGGCGGGCCTGGTGATTGCCTCCTTCCTCTACGGGCGCACCTCGGCCGCGCCGACCCAGACCGCCGACGCGGATCCCCAGGCGCAGCAGGCGAGCGAGGACCCGCTCGAGCAGGTGATCCAGCCGGCCAGCCCCGTGGTCGAGACGCCGATCCAGGCCGAGCCGGCTCCCCAGCCCTCGCTCCCGGCCGCGGCCCAGCAGCAGCAGGCGTCGGGCGCGGTCCCGGCGGGCCTGAACCGCAGCCAGGCCAGCGCGGCGCTGCCCGCCTCGGCCCCCAAGCAGGGCAAGTACATCCTGGTGGTCTGCAACACGACGCCTGACAGCGCCCAGGCGCTGGTGAAGTGGCTGCAGACCAACGCGACCTCGCCGATCTTCGGCCGGGGCGATCTGGAGCCCTTCGCGCGGGGCGGTTCGGTGCGGATCCGGGGCTTCCAGGAGCGTGACCAGAAGGTGCTCCGCCAGGTTCAGGGGACCCACGATCCCCTGGGCGGCTCGGGGACCTTCCACGACGCCTTCTTTCGGAAGGGATAGATTCGCTCCCGGGGTGCTTGAAGAGCGCTCCGAGAGGGCCTAGAACGTGCGACGCCGAGCGGCGGGGGATCCTTCCCCCGCCGCGCGCGATTTTTGGAGGCCTGCTGCCCTTGAAGCTTCGCCCCGATTGCTTGCCCTGTGTGTTGCACCAGGCGCTGCAGTTCGCCCGCGCGCAGAGCGAGGACGACTTCAGCGTGCGCAAGCTGCTGGGCGTGGTCCTCCGCTCCCTGCAGGAGACGGACTGGGGCCACAGCCCGGCAGACCTGCTCCAGCTGGTCCTGCGCGACGCCAGCGAGGCCCTCAAGGGCGGCGACCCCTTCGCCGCCCTCCGGGCCAAGGGCGCGCTCCTCTTCGCCCAGCTGGCGGCCGAGCTGCGGCCGACCCTGGCCGAGGCCGAGGACCCCCTCGGCGTGGCCTTGCTCCACGCCACCGCGGCCAACCTGGCCGACGAGCTGGTGTTCCCTCGCTTCCGCAACCTCGACGTGGCCAAGGAGCTCGCCTCGGCCGTCGAGGAGGGCTTCGCCCGGGGGAGCGTGGACGAGTTCCGCCGGGCCCTCGAGCCCGCCGAGCGGGTGCTCTACCTGCTGGACAACGCGGGAGAGGCCCACTTCGACGCCCTGCTGGTCGAGCAGCTGATCCAAGCCGGCAAGACGGTGACGGTCGTCACCCGAGGCGAGGGCCTGCTCCACGACGCCACCGCCGCCGACGCGGAGGTCGCAGGCTTCACTCGCCCGCCGCCCCCCGAGCCGGAGCCCGCCGCCGCCGCCGAGGGCAGCGAACCCGACCCGGCCCCCGAGGCCCCCGAAGCGCCCGAGGCCGACGCGAGCGCCCCCGAGCCCGCCGAAGCGGCCCCCTCCGACGACGCTGCCCCCCCCGCGGAGTCCTCCGAGCCCGCCAGCGAGCCCTCCTCGAGCGAGACCGAGCCCGAGGAGCCTACGGGCCCGACCCGCCTCCCGATCGCAGGTGTGCTCTCCCAGCGCGCCGGCGAGCTCGGCTGGCCGACCCCGAGCCGCAAGAGCGACCTTGGCCAGGCCCTCGAGGAGGCAGACCTGGTGATCGCGAAGGGTTCTGCCTACTACGAGACCATGGACGACGTGGAGGACCGCGCGGTGATCCACCTCCTGCGCGCCAAGTGCCCCCCCGTGGCCGACGCCCTGGGCGTCCAGTCCGGCGACCTGGTCCTCCTCCACCGCCCTCCCTCCCTCGGCACCGAGTCCGAAGTCTCTGGAGAGTAGGGACTTGCCCACCCCAGCGCAGCCAAGGGACCCAGCACACCAACGCGAGTCTTGAACGCTGCCAGCCCACAAGTATTCTCTTCCCCCTGCGGAGGAAAACCGTGTCCATCCACAAGAGCCTCAAGACGGGCAGCGGCATGAACCGCACCCGCAACGTCTTCACTCGCTACGAGCGCCTTCTCAAGCTGAAGGAGCAGGGCCGCTGGACGGACGACCAGTCCATCTACGGTCTCCCCAAGGTCGGCACCCGCGTGGCCGTCGTGGCGAAGAAGAAGAAGAAGAAGGAAGAGAAGGAAGAGGAGAAGGGCAAGAAGAAGAAGTAGCCCTAGCCCTCCTGTTCTGCTCGGCCTTCAGCCGAACAAAACACTTTCCTCGGTAGCTCAATGGTAGAGTAGGTGGCTGTTAACCACTTGGCTGCTGGTTCGAATCCAGCCCGAGGAGCTTTCCCAGGTGCAGACCTGGGCTTCAGCCCCGACCTTTGGTCGGGGCTGATTGCTTGTACGGGGTTTACGCCAGCGCGGCGGCGCCTGGCGTAGCTCGCCCGGAGGCGCCTCGTCGGGGCGCATGGCCTCGCGAGCGGCCTCGAGGATCCCGCACACGTAGAGCGTGGCGCCCTGGAACACGTGGCGCGGACGCTTCCGCCCGGGGAGGGGCGGGTAGGTCTTGAAGCGCATCTCGATGGCCTCGATGGTCCCGTCGAAGAGCTGGCGCAGCTCCTCGTGGCTCGAGTCGGCGCCGACCCGGTCGAGCTGGTTCAGGAGGCCCAGGACCTCGTCGGCGGCCTTCTCGATCTCGACCACCTTCGCCTTGCGGCCCTCCTCGCGACCGAGCTCGCGCGCGATCTCCTCCTGGCGCGTCTGCCAGCCGCGGATCTGCTCCGCGAGCATGGGCGCGATGTCCGGCCCGACGCGCCCCAGGTTGTCGATCCCGGTCTGGATCTGGCCGGCCAGCTCCTTCCGCTCTCGGCGGAGGGCGTCGTGGTCGATCAGCGGGTTCTCGTCCGCCAGTCGGCGGCAGAGGACGGCGACGATGTCCTCGCGGAGCTCGGTGTCCACGCCGCCCTGGGGCGCGTAGATCTCCTTGAGCTTCCGCAGGACCACCTGCTCGAGCCGGTCAGCGTCCACGGCGTTGGGCGCGCAGCTCCGGTTCATGTTCTGGCTGGTGCAGTAGTAGCGCCGGCACTGGTAGCCGCTGGTCGCGCGGTAACCCTTCCGCCCAGTCATGTTCCGCCCGCAGCCGGCGCACACGACGAAGCCCGAGAGCGGATAGGCGACGCGGACCGTCTTGTTCTTCCCCTGCTTCTTTCCGCGCTCGCGGATGATCTCGCCGGCTCGCGCGAAGACCGCGTGTTCGACGATGGGCTCGTGATGGTTCTCGATGCGGATCCACTCGCTGGGGTCGTTCCGCTCGTAGGTCGTCTTGCGTCTGGCCTCGTGCGGCGTGCGGACTCCGCTGAGGCGAGCCTTCTTCTGCTTGGTGGGCTTGCCGCCGAGCAGCCGACAGAACTTCGAGCTGGTCTCGCGGTTCCAGATCATCTCCCCGGCGTAGACCGGGTTGAGGAGCATGTCGCGGATCGTCCCGCCGCACCATTTGCGTCCGCTGGGAGACAGCACCTTCTGCTCGTTGAGCTCTTTCGCGAGCTGCGCGAAGCCGAGGAGGCCCGTGGTGTAGCGCTCGAAGATCCAGCGGACCACGCGGATCTCACCGGGGTCTCCCAGCACCCACTTCGTCCGCTCCTCCCGCAGCTTGCGATGCTTCTGCTTCCGAGCGATCCGGCGCTCTTCCCCGTCCTCCCCGATGATCACCTTGGCGTAGCCGTAGGGGATCTTTCCGCCGTGCACTTCGCCGTCGAGGATTCGGCGGACCTGCCCGCGCAGCGTGTCGGTGGCCAGGTTCCTGAGGTATTGCCCGCCCTCGTGGTGTTCGAGGAGGCTCAGGATCGAGTCGACCAACGGGTTGCCGGAGCTCCCGCTGCCCTGGAGGAAGTGCAGCCGCCAGCCGAGCTGCTCGATCTTCAGCTCGAGGGCGATCCCCTCGCGGGGGTCGTCCGGCCGCGCCAGCCGGTTCCGCTTCCACGCCACGAGGACGCCGGACTCGGGCCAGGACTCCATGAAGGCCAGGAGCGCGCGGATCCCAGGGCGGTCGAGCTCGCTCCCCGAGACGCCCTCGTCGCGGAAGATCTGCAGGAGCTTGTGGTCCGTCTCCTCGGCCCAGGCGCGGATCTCCGCCTCCTGGTCCTCGATCGAGTGCTCCTGCATGTCGGTCGAGCAGCGGACCAGTCCGACGGCGACCTTGCGCTCGTCCCCGTCAACTCGTTTCACGCCGCTCCGCCGCCTCAGACTCATCTCGTCCGACGTTACCTCCGCCTCGGCGACGCAGCCAGGCAGACACGAGGAACTCGGCCAGAGCCTTGCGTGCCCGGCCCTCGTGGCCTGGGACCGTCCAGACCTCCACCAACGCGGCCATTTCGTCGGTCTCGGGCTCTTCGACGACCTCTCGTCGGCTTTGACGCTCAGTGGGCATCGGCGAAGAGCTCCTGAGACTCGGCCCCGACGCTGCCCACCAGGCGCTCGGCGCTCAGATGGAGCACGGAGCGCCGGGCACCGGCCAAGGTCACACGGGTGCAGGCCGTCTCGCGGCAGGAGCTGCTCCGCTTGAGGTGGCCGCCCTCCTTGAGCCGCCGGCGCAGGCTCCGAGGCGAGAGCGGGAAGCCTTCCTCGCCCGCGGCGCGTTGCACCAGGACCTGGATCGCGCTCGGCTCGAGGTAGAGGTCGTCGCCGCTCACCCAGCCGATCCGCTCCCCGACCGCGTTCCAGTAGGGCTCCTCGTCCTCGCCGCCGGGCTTCCACGACTCGCGCGCCGGCTTCCCTTCGCCGGCCAGCCGCCAGCCCCAAGCCAGCGGGTTGTCCGCGGGGACCTTCCCGTCGGGCCCCGCCACGTGGGCACGGCCGCTGGCAAGGGTTGAGGCCAGCAGCTCGAAGAAGCGCGCGATCGGGTCGGTGTCCTGCTGGTTCTCGACCTGCAGCCCCAGCGCTTCCTCGAGCGCCCCGCGCGCCACGTCCAGGAAGGCCTCGGCTGCCGACGGCGAGTAGAGCCCTGACTCCTGCACGAAGCGGACGAAGGCCCGTAAGCCCAGGTAGAGGTTGGCTCCCACGTCGGCGAGCCGCCCGTGGGCGTCGCTCCGCGCGAACTCGCCACGGATCTGGCCCACCTCCTTGCGCAGGTTGGCCTCGACTCGGCCGTAGTTCGGCGCCCAGCCACTGGAGGAACGCCGCCAGCGCCTTGGCGTAGAGGCCCGCGTCGGCGTCCGCCTGGCAGGTCGAGAGCAGCTCTCGGTTCACGTCGCCGGGCCCGACCGGGAGGACGATCATGCGGGCAGTGAGCGACTCCCCGCGCGGCAGCTCCTCACCCGTGCAGAGCACCAGCGCCCGCGAGCGCTTGACCGGCCGCAAGGTCGAGTCGGGACGCATTCGCTGACGCCCAGCCCGGTTCCCCTGTCCCCGGACGACGCGGTCCACGTCGCGGTGGCTCCGAGCCCGGTCGTGGGCACTGCCCGTTGGAATGAAGTCGTCGATCACGAACAGCGCGTTCTTGGCCAGGAAAAGCGTGCCCTCCAGGGCGTTGGCGCTGCTCATCCACGATCCGGGGAGGTTCTGGAAATGGAGGTCGCTGCCGAAGTGCTGCTGGGAGAGCGCAGCCAGGCAGCTCTTGTGGAAGCCGGAGCCGCCGTAGAGGAAGGCCGTTAGATCCACCTCGCCCTGGACCGCCCGGTAGGGGAGCGCCAGCAGCGGGATCGTGAGCCGCTTGGGCGCCAGCTCCAGAAAGCGCAGGCAGGCCCAAACCGCCTCAGCGAGCTCGTCGCCCTTGGGTGGTTCAGGGAGGGCGAAGCGATCGAGCGGGTCGTCCAGCCGGACCTGAACGTCCTCGACCGCCCCCTCTGCGCCAAGCGCTCCTCCTGCGTGCAGGTAGACCCAGCGGTCCTCGACCTTGCGCCAGCCCAGGTGGGTGAACACACGTCGCTGGGGCGGACTCCCCGACAGGATCTGGATTCCGTGGCGAGTTCGCTCCTGCACGATCCGGCCAGGCTCGACGACGGCACCCGCTCCCAGGTGCTCGAGCACCCACCCCATCCCGCCGAACTGAGAGGAGGGGATCTGCACGACCCGAGTCGCGCCCTGGGCGAGCTTGGCCGTGATCTCGAAGAAGCGCCGCTCCTCCGCCCCGTCGTCTTCAGCCACCTCGGCCGAGATCCGGGCCGTGAAGTTGGCCAGCGGCACGTCCTCGTAGGCGGGCTGCCCGCTCGAGTCGAAGTGCTCCTTCACCCACACCAGGCCGCCCGGCTCTTCCCGGTAAGGCCAGACCGTGACCTTGGGGCCTCGCTCGTCCTGCTTGGGCTTGGACGCAGACGGCACCGGCGCCGAGCCGGCCTGCGGCAGCTCGCTCTTCAACGCCTTCACGGTGTAGCCCGTGGCCTTGGACAAGAGCTTCGCGATCTGGCTGCGCTCCCGCACGGCGCTGGGACCGCGCAAGCCGGCCACGACGGCGCCGACCTCGCGCACCGCCCGGTCCTTCTCTGGGTCTGGGCTCGCGGGTGCGACGCCGGCGAGCGCACGCTCCGCCCGGTAGCGAGCTCCTCCGACCGCCTGGGCGACGTGGCTCCGCCAGCCCTCGATCCCGTCCCGGAGGACGAGTTCGTCGGGGTCGAGGCGGTCGGGCAGGGTCGGCGCCACGTAGGCGGCGATCCCCGCCGCGTCCAGCGCGCGGACGCAGGAGAGCGTCCCCTTTTCGCCTGCTCCGTCCGGGTCCAGGCAGATCGTGACTGAGGTCACCTTGTGACGACGCAGCGTCGTCACCTGGGCCTTGGAGAGCTGCGCTGCGACGCAGGCCACGACTCGCGCTTCACCCCGCGCCTGGAGGACGGCGGCGTCCAGCACACCCTCGACGAGGACGAGATCCCGCTCGCCAGCGGCCCGCGCCCGGTCGAAGTAGAGCGGCGACCGCTTCGTGCCAACTCCCGGCAACGCCAGAGTCTTGGGACGGCCCTCGGGAGGCTGCTTGCCTGGCCAGCGGAAGTAGAGCGTGAGCGGACGACCCCAGTCGTCGAGCCAGGGGAACACGACGTAGCCGGCGAGTTGGTCCCAGAACAGCCCCGCGTCTTTGGCGGCGGCGTGCAGCTCGGGTTCCAGCGCTTGGCGGACCTCGGCGGGGGTTGTGTAGAAGCCGACGCCCAGGCGCTGCGTCGCGGCCTCGTCGAGTCCCCGGCCCGACACGTAGCTCCGCGCTACCGCGCCGGCGGCGCCCTGATACGCCCGCTGAGTGATCCGCGTCACGACCTCCAAGACCCGTCGGCGAGCCTCGGCCTGCTGAAAGGCCCGCTGCTCCTTGGGCGAGACCTGGCCCTCCAGCGCAGAAACGCCTGCCAGCTCGCAGAGCTGCTTCACGGCGCCAACGAAGGCCTCTCCGCGGGGCGGGTGTCCCCCGTTGACGTGGGCCAGCCAGGTCCGCGACTCACCGCCGTGAGCGTAGTAGCCGAAGGGCCGGTTGCAGATCACCCGCTCCGGTCGCGCGTCCAGCAGCCGCTTCGTCGCCTCTCGACAGGTGGCGACCCAGCCCTCCTGGGTCGGCTCCCAGCCGAACTCGGGAAAGGCCATGTCCAACCGCTCGAACAAGCGGGGCAGGACCTCCTCCTCGAGGAAGGAGACGAGGTTGCCGCTGCGACGACTCACGCCCTTGGCCCCTCCCCGATCTCGTCCAGGGTCCAGGCCAGCACGCACAGGGCGTCGGCCTCGTTGTCGTCGCTGACCTCGATCCCCCAGCGCTCGCAGGCGGCCTCGACCATCAGGGCCTTGCTGGCGTTGCCCTTCCCCGTGGCGTGCTTCTTGATCTCCGCGGGCGTGGGCGAGACGTAGTCGATCCGCCCCTCGAGCTCGGGCAGGAGCACACCCTCGAGGTTGTGAGCCACGCTGGCGTTGAGCTGACGCCGCTTGCGGTGGATCACGGGCTGCTCGTAGGCGACGAGCGTCACCTCCCCGTCGCCGAGCATCTCGCGCAGCCAGCGGCGAAAGCGAAGCAGCCGCATGCCGCTGCTCTCCCCGCGCCGAAGCGAGAAGGTCATGACGCCGCTGGTGACGACGCCGTAGCCGTCCCGCAAGGCCCAGCCCGTGGCGGTGGCCAGGTCCAGTGCCAGGATCGGCGTCACCTGCCCCACAGCGGTCCCGAGCGTGACCCCGGGCTCGACCAGGTCGACCTGCGCAATCACGCCGCACCTCGCTCTCGGGCGAGCCAGAGCCCCAGCAGGGTCCGGCGGCGGACGTCGCGGACTTTGCGCACGGCCATGTCCACGGCGGCCTGCTGACCGACGACCACGACCTGCCGCTCGGCTCGCGTGACCGCCACGTAGAGCAGCGACCGACTGAGCAGGAAGCCCACGCTCTTGTGGGCCACGAAGATCACGGTGTCCCACTGGCTGCCCTGCGACTTGTGGCACGTCACGGCCCAGGCCGGCTGGAGCGAACGGATCTTGCCGCCCTGGTAGTGGTGCTCTGCCCCCTGGTCGAAGCGCACCCAGAGCTGGTCCTGCGCGGGTCGCTGCCCCGCCTCGACCCGGACCACGAAGCCCTGCTCGCCGTTCATGACGCCGAGCTCATAGTCGTTCGTGGTCTGGATCACTCGCGTTCCGGCCCGGAAGCGCTCGCGCAGGAGCGGCGCCTTGGTCCCCCGCTGGCTCTCCAGGAAGGCGTTCAGGTTGTTGACGCCCGCCGCGCGGGTCTTCTGTGGACTGAGGACCTGGAAGGCTTCAGGCCGCAGCTGCCGCTCGCGGATCACCCGCGCTACGGTCGCGGGGACCTCGTCGGCTTCCTCGCAGGCCACGAACGCGAAGTCGTCCGACCACTCAGGCGAGCGCCCGCGGTTGATCTGGTGAGCGGCCCGAATGATCCCGCTCTCCGCGGCTTGCCGGTGCACGTGGGTTAGCCGGACCGTGGGGACGAGGCCCGATCGCACCAGATCGAGGAAGGGGCAGCCCTCCTGGACGGGCGGGAGCTGGTCCGCGTCGCCCACCAGGATCAACGTCCGCACATGCTGCGTGTTCTCGAAGACCGCGGCCATCACGCGGCTGTCCACCATCGAGCTCTCGTCCACGATCGCGGCGTCGGCCAGCTCGACGCCGCCGGCCTTGTAGAGGCCGCCGTTGAACAGGCCTAGAGCGCTGTGGATCGTGTAGGCCGACCGCCCGGTCGCCTCGCGCATTCGCACCGCGGCTTTCCCGCTGGGGGCCATCAGGACCGTGCGCAGGCCTTGCGCGCGGTAGTCATCCAGGATCGAGCGCAGGACCGTGGACTTGCCCGTCCCCGGCCCGCCGGTGATCACCATCACCGGCGGGAACTCGCGCGTCGCCAGCTCGACGGCGCGCTCCTGGTCGGGCGTGAGCTGCAGGCTCGCGACCGCGCCCGTCACAGTCGCTCCAGCGCGAGGACCTGCGTGTCCGAGCTGCGGACGCTGGCCTGCTCGGCTCGCACCTGGCCCAGGATCCCCAGGTAGCCGATCGCGTCCCGCAGGTGATCGGGGTTTTCGGGGCTGTGGCGGTCCCGCTCGAGCTTCATCTCGATCAGCACCCACAGAGCCGTCTCGGGGCACATGTAGGTCCCGGTGCGACGACTGACTGCCCCCGCGATCCTCTTCCAGCTGGCGAGCATCTCGCCGTAGGCGCCCTCGCGAGCCATGAGCAGCTCGTGGGCCTCCTGACACAACGTCCTCATCGTCTACGTCCTCCTTTCCGCCGAGGAGGCAGCCCGGGCGGCACGTAGTACCAGGCCCGCGCGGCCTCCTCGGCTTCGGTTCCAGTGAATCGGTGCGTGAACCACCGCTGACACGCGGTGCAGATCGTCTTGAGCTTGCAGAGGTCGCCCACGACCGCCTTGGCGTGGACGAGCTGCACGCGGTGCAGGCAGGCGTCTGCGGCCTTAGCGGGCGCCACGTCGCACCCCGCGCAGGATCTGGCGCTCAGCCAAGTAGAGGTCGGGGTCGCAGACGAGCAGGCGCCCGTCCTCCTCGCTGACCATCACAAGGGTCTTCTGGACCAGCGAGGCCAGCGCGCCGAAGACCTTCTCGCCGCTCACGGCGAGCAACTCGACGGTGTGTCGGATCAGCTGCTTGCGGGTCAGCGCCGTGTGTCCTTCGTCGCTGCAGACTTTCCGCAGGACGTAGAGCGCAGCCGCCTCGAGCCGCGCCGGCGCCTCACGCTCCATGCCCGCCTTGAGCGCGACGCGATCCGCCCGCGGGAAGCCCCAGCCCTTGAGCTCTGTCAGGCTGTAGGGGTCCTGCTCGAGCAGCGCCCGCGGCTCGACGCCCTGCTTCTTGGCGAGGCTGAGCACCGACTGGGTCTCCCAACGGGTCAGCCCGCAGTCGCCCTCGAGGTAGCGCAAGTCATCGGGATTGAAGGTCTGGCCGACGGTGGCCCACGACTCGCGGATCGTGCGCGCCTTGTGGGCGCTGATCCCCTGGACTTCGAGGAGCGGGTCCGACTCCTCACCGGGGGTGCTGTTCAGGACCTCGAGGAGCTGGTCGCCGGGGAAGGTGCACACCAGTCGGTCAGCCAGGACGCGTCCGACCCCGTCGAGGCGGAGCAGCCAGTTCGCCGCTGCCCACCCGCTGCGAACGCCCTGGTTCTCCAACCGCTCGACCTTGAGCTGCAGCCCCCAGCGGGGGTGCCGCTCGAGGCGCCCCTCCAGCTTGAGCGACGCCCCGGGCGCGACCGCCCCGACCGTGGCCCCGACGACGGTCAACTCGGCGCCGACGTTGATCTCCTCGGGTCCCTGCTCCACATGGAACTGGGCGATCCCCCAGGTGCTTCGCGTCGTTCGGTGACGGAGCAGGGTGCCCTGGAGCGAGACCACGTCGGCGGGGAGCTGGCCGTTGCCGGACGGCCCGGCGCTGAGGACGGCGCGCGACATCAGTCCTCCTCGACCTGCACCGCGGCGCAGGCCGCGCGGATCCCGCCGAACTGGGTGATCTCGTCGGCGTCCTCGATCTGGATCGGTCGGCCGAAGACCGGCACGTGGTAGGTGCCGTCGTTCGTGTCCCGCTTCTTGGTCGAGATCACGAAGCTGAAGCCGTAGGCGGGCAGCTTCCGTCGGCGGCAGGCCACCTGGAGGTTGGTGAGCAGGTCCCGAGTCGGGCGGATCGCCGACCCCCGTGCGTAGAACACGGCCGGGATCTGCGCTTCGAGGTCGTAGAACAAGATCCGGTAAGACTCCCCGCAGTCCTGGATCCGTCGCCCGCGGACCGAGCGCCAGCGCGACATGGGGCAGCGCTTGCAGTCGCTCGCCAGGACCTCGATCCCCTCCTGCTGAACGGGCTGAACGCGATCGCGCGAGAAGCACACCGGCCCTTCCCAGCCCTGGGGCACCTCGACGCCGGTCTGCTGGTGGATCCGGTGGATCGCCGCGTCCGCCGCGTCGCCGCCGCCGTAGGGCAGGAGGAGGCTGCGCTCCTTGCGCATCTCCAGGAACACCACCTCACGGGTGGTCGAGGCGCCCTCCAGGTCGGAGGTCAGGAACCAGGTCCCCTCAGGGACGTCGTCGGCGTTCTTGGTCTGGGCCTGTCGGATCTTGAGCTGGGGGATCCGCACGTCGTCGGCCCCGAACTCCTCGAGGCCTGCCCCGACCGCCATGGCGTCGGCCTCGGGCTCCGGCGTCGCCAGGGGCAGGTGCTGGGCCATTCCGGTGGCCTGGGAGGATTCCGGCGCGAGCGCAGCTCCCTCGGGCACGATCTCGCGGGGCGGGCCCACGTCCAGGGCCGGGATCGCGCCCGCGGCGCTCTCCTGCGGCCACTGGCCGGTCTCCCGGAGGGCGGCGATCGCTTGCTGTGGCGTCGAGCCGGGGTTCTCGAGGATCCAGTCGGCGACGAGCTCTTGCTGGTTGGGGGTCATCACATGTCCTTTCGTTGGGGGTGTTCGGGCTACTCGGCAGGGCGGGCCACGCACTGGCGGTGGTAGGGGCAGAGGCGGCAGGCGCCGGTCACGGGCCCACGAGCTGGGAAGGCCCCCTCGCCGCCGTCTCGCCGCGCGATCTCGATCTCGTGGATCGTCTGGCGCAGCGTGGGGGCCACGACGTCCCAAGCGATCCGGGCCTCGTGGAACAGCGGCCCCTTCGGTGCGTCTCGCGCCGCCTCCCAGACCGGGTTCGTTCGCTTGATCCGCTTGGGGACGTTCGCGTTGTCCCGGCGAAACCGCCGCCGACTCTTCTCCGCCCGAGCGCGCAGCTCGTTGGTGATCGGCTGTCCGCCAGCGAATGCCTCCACGTAGGCCGGATTCAGCTCCTCCAGCGTCTTGGGGATCGGCTGCCCGTCGGCGTCGGTGGGCCGCTGGCTGCTGGCCAGTTCACGCAGGACCCCAAGGCAGGCGCGGAATCGCCGGCCGGGGAAGCGCTTGGACGCGGCCACGCTGTAGAAGGCGAGCTGCACGTTGAGCGAGAGCCCGACGCGGCTCAGCTCGAGCTCCCGCCCGAACTTCCAATCGACGATGACCCAGTCGCCCGGCTCCAGGTCGAGGGGCTCGCGCCCAAAGACCGAGAAGCCCTCGACGTAATCGGTCGCGCGACCGAGCGCGTCCACCGTCCCGCGAAACACGCGCCCGTGCTGGTCCTGCCACTCGAAGGGCAGCTCCGTGTGGGCCCACTCGATCGCGTGGACCCGGCGGTCCTGGGCCAGTCGTAGGACCAACTCGAGGTGCTCCTGCTCGAGCCGCTCGAGCGCGCGGCCGGTCTGGTCCGGGTCGTAGGTGCGCCCCTGCTCCTGGCCCTTGGCGAGCTCCGCCTCGAAGGCCTCCAGCATCGCGTCGAGGACACGCGCCCTGCTCGCGGCGTGGTCCCGCAGGACGACTTGGCAGCCGACGTGCCCGGCCACCCCCAGCGGTCCGGCGTAGCCCGTTGTGGCGTAGTCCGGGAGCAGCTTGGCGACTTGCTGAAACCAGTACTGTCGCGGGCAGCGCTGCCAAAGAACAAGCCCGCTCTGGTGGTGGGGGCTCGAAGCGACCGACGCGCTCATGCCGCCCGCTCCAGCTTCGCGCCGAGGTAGTCCCAGAGTCCCTTCAGCTCGAGGGTGATCTCGCGCAGGTCCTCGAGCGCGTCGCAGACGTCCTTCGGGGTCCCTTCGAGGACCTTCTCCTGCTCCTCACTCCTCGGGTGCCACCGGCGATGAACGAGGTCGTAGAGATGTTGGACTGCCTCGTCGACCTCCTCAAAGGCATCGTTCGTAGTGTTGGTGACGCTTTGCTTCACGATCAACCTCGGCTTCGTGCTTGACGTTGATCACAGTAGGAAGGCGCCCCTGTAGCAGTGAATCCCGGCACTCGATACTTCGACGAGCGTGGTCGAGGTAGCTTCTCGACGTTCGGGCGAACGAAACGCGGGGCCAGAACTCGTTGGCGAGTCTTGCTGGCGACCCGGATCAAGGGAGTTTCGAGGTAGTACTCCCCCAGAGGGTGGTGAACTTGGGAGAGCCGGCTCGCACCACCTCCCGCCAAGCGACCGCAGTCTCTGAATCCTCACGCTCTCGGCCGTGTCCACCCCCTAGAGCTCTTGCTTGGCGGGGCGAGGGCCCGGTCCAACCTCGGCGACAGCCTTGGCGACGGGTGTGATAGGTATGCCCGGGCCGCCCTACGCATGGCATGGCGGACGTGGCTTCGAGAGTGATCTCCCCGGCTCCCGATCGGCCTAGGGCTCGCTGCGGTTAAGACTGCGAGGCCGTTGGCGTCGACACTCCTGGTGCAACATCGCTGAGGAGACAGCGAGGGCTACGACTGCAAAGTCGACCGGAGCCAGTCGCCTGTCGGAGGGCGAGCGGATGGAACGAGCCGCGGCAGCGAATCGTCGGCTAAGCCGTCCCCGGCAGATTGCGGCCACGTGTGTGGTCGAACCAGGCAGCGACAGGAGTCGCTAGCCTAGGCAACAGCGCTTGTACTTCTTTCCAG
This sequence comes from uncultured bacterium, assembly GCA_937911525.1. Classification (GTDB taxonomy): domain Bacteria; phylum Planctomycetota; class J058; order J058; family J058; genus NORP233. Next base: position 17,482 of record CALDQK010000828.1, on the reverse strand, counting down.
ACCCACAGGGACAGGGAGCGTTCCGCCCGGTCTTTCTTCCCTTCCGCCTGACCTGAGGCGTGGCAGGTCCCATGTGCACGAACTCGTCTGTTCGTGGATCCATCATTACAGGGGGCTGACGTTTCGGAATCGGCAGTTGTTCCCCGCGCATCTCCGCTTGATAGGCGTCATCAAAGATCGACCCATAGGACGGGTTCAGGAACACCCTGTCCGCCTGGCCTGCAAGCCCCGGCTGCCACGGACCGTGGTGGATGAAATAGCCTGCAAAGCAGAACTCATCCTCGCTGAAGACCAAGCCGTGGACCTCCCGACGCGTCCGCAGATACTCGAAGAAGGACTCAGGGGATTGGCCCAACGGCCGCCAACGTCTCGTGAGTTCGTCGAGGTCCCAGAGATTGACGGCCCATGGTGAAGGGTGATTCTCTGACCTCTCCAAGAGCATCGTCAGGTCAGTAGCGAGGGCGCCATACCGATCGGCTGTTACGACGATCTCGAAGACCTCGTCAACGTCGTCAGGTCTTAGCGTCAGAACTAGGTCACGGGTCTTGTCGAACAACGGGAACTCTCGTCGTTCATGAAAGAGCGCCGTTCGTATCCTCCAGGCTTGGTCAGAACCTTCCTGGATCGTCTTCTCGAAGTCGCGCTTGAGCCTGGGAAACGCCCGACCCTGGTCTCGAAGCGGTTCCCGAAGTGGAGTCGACTTGCACTCCACAACGAGCACGGTGCGACCAACCACGACGACCAGGTCGTGCTCGTGGTGAAGGTCTCTGGTCTCATAGAGCCCGGGCCAAACCGTGGCGCCCGGTCCGATAACTCGGGCTAGGGCATCGGCCGTTTGCTCTTCCAGATAGCGACCGCGGTGGCGTAAGAACGCCTCTACACGTTCACCGTTCGAGAGCATGGAACAGGTCAATCGATCGAGCACTGCTGCATATACAGCGTTGATCGAGGGACAGCATGCCACCCCGTCCTCGATCTCGAAGAGCGGCGCCTTCTCCGATCTGTAGAAATCAGTGAAGTAGAGCTTGGGGTCAGCAACCTCTTGCCTGCGGGAGGAGAACAGCTTCCAGAACGCGTTCGCTACCTCCGAGTCGAAGGCTGCTGCGATCTGATCTCGGCGGACGACGAATGCATCGTTGAGAAGCCGAAAGTACTTCGTGGCTAGGGCGACGTTCTCGGGAGACTTGGCCTCCTCCTGAATTCTCTTTACGTCGAATGGAGGCCGACAAGCATGTTTCTGGAGAGCAAGCATGTCCCCCGTAGTTGCGACAAGGGAGTCGAGGTTTTCCTGAAGAACTGCTTGAAGGGTGTCGACGGCGGCCACCGCCTGGCTTGCCGTTAGGCCATGCCCTTCCTCTATGGCGTCGTCGAAGGGAGCGAGAAGACCTATGGCCTTCTCCCGAAGCTGCTGCGCAGACGCCAGCGTTGGCGTGTTGTGGTAGTCCAAGAAGACCGGCATTGCGACAGAGGTGATTCGCTCCCAGTCCTCAATGGCGTCCGGTTGGGTGTCGGGGGCGTCCCAATACATCAGGCCGTACTGCTGAATCACCTCTTCCAACAGAGAAGCGAGCCTCTGCCACGTGCCTTCTGTGAGCTCGACCTCCGCCTCGGGAGACGGTTCCTCGGTCGCCAGCATGATCTCAAGGAGGAAGTAGATCTCCTTGAAGGGGGAGCTCAACTGGACTTGGCTGGTCTTCTTGCGCTCGTCGAAGGTGATGTAGGCGGCGCACCTGGAAACCAAGGTGCGAGTGCTCAGTGAGGAGACGATGCTCTTTAACTCTTCCGTCGCGCGCATCATGTTGCTGTACAGCGCTGACTTCAACGGCCTACTCCACAGGTAATCGGGTGCTGTCGGGGCCCGCAGTCGACGTAGCCCGTGCAGGTCAACAGCGTGTCGCTGAACTGGAAATCGACGGCGCTCAGGATTGCGTCGAACTTGCGGGTGCAGCCGTGGATGTCGCCTACCAAGACCCTCACGACTGGACCTTTCCCGCCAGGAGTCGCCGCAGGAACCGGGCGTACTCCTCCCCCAATGGTAGCTCTGGCTCGACCCGAAGACGCCGCCTCACAACCCAGACCTCCCGCTGGAGCCTTGGGTTGAATCCCGTCTTCTTGTAGGTCTCTTCGTAGATCCCCACCCCCTGGCGCTGCCAGCCGGGGAGGTCGGCCAGCGTGACCCCGTGCTCGGCGAGGAGCGTCCGTTTGTCCTCGAAGGAGCGGCCCTCTAGGGCTGCGGTGGCCTCACGCTTGGTCTGGCCTGCCTTGCGCAGGGTCCAGTAGCACCAGCCGTTCAGGGAGCAGCGGAGCGCGTCCCCTTGTCGCCAGCGGAAGTAGTCGACGACCGAGGTGTCCGTCGGGCCGAGCCAGACCCTTGCGTCGAAGTGGGCTGGGACCCCGCCGTGGTGCGTGAAGACTGAGCTGGCCAGGCCTGAGGCAACCGACACAATCTTCTCGACGCGGCCCCCGAACATGCGCCACTCGCGTGGCAGTAGGACGGAGATCTCGTCGCTTTCGGTGTAGGCGTAGATCCCGCTCAATTCTTGAAGCAGGGCCCGGCTCACGGCGACCATCGCCTCGTGGAAGCGCGCGTCGAAGGGCTTCTCGAAGTTGGCCTCGGTCAACCGAGAGAAGGAGCGCCCGTCGACCCGGACCACCGACCAGGTCTCGGTCAGCACCCGGGTGTCGCCGAAATACTCCAAGTCGCGCATGCGCTTCTCAAGCGTCGCGTGCTTCATCGGTCTCCCTCCATGGACTCACGTGGAACTCCTGCCTCTCACCGAGCTGGACGTAGAACAGTTCGTCGAAGCCCTCCGCGAAGGAGGGCAGCTCCAGCAGCTTGCTGGTCGAGTAGAGGCCCACGTCAGGGATCCGGGCTCGGCCTGCGCGCTGCTCGTTCCGTTCGAGGCAGTCGGCGAGGACGGACTGGAAGTAGTAGCCCACCCTCCGAGCCCCGTACCGGTGGGCCAGGGCCACGAGCTCGGCCCGCTCAACCCGGGTGGGGTTGGTGTTATCGACCACCACGGATCGGCCCTCGGCCAAAGCCGCCTCGATCTCGCGGGCCTGGCGCTCGCCTTTGTTGCGCGCGCTCCTCGGGTAGAGGTCCTTGCTCACATGAACGTGGGTGAGGGCGAACCGCGCTCGGAAGAAGCTCGTCTTCCCGGCTCCCTGCAGCCCTATGAACATGACCAGGTCCATGCTCCACCTCGCCATCCTCAGACGGGGTGGAGCGCCGTACCTGTCGCAAGTCCTTTGGTTCGGCACAACCGCCCGGAACACGTCAGACCATGGGGATAGCCTGTAAGTTTAGGACTCCCAGTCCGTTGGGATCTGCCTATGCAGCTTCGCGACGTTGACCTGAAGATCGGTGGGAATCCACTCACCCACACCTTTGCGGTCGACTTGACGGTGTGCGACCAGGTCGAGGATCGGGTCGGCCGCGCAAAAGTCCAGCGCGTTACAAGCGAGACGGGCGCTCAAGCGCTCTTGGCAAGAACCAAGCGCACCGCAGACCGAGCATCAGATACCACGGTCTTCGTCGGGAACGGCACCAGGTGGCGCTGCACGAAGTCACCACTGCATGACGCTGGGGACGCGGGGCCTGGCCAAGTGGCCAGCACCTGGGCTCCCCAAGTCCCTGTCCAGAGTACCGATTCGTCCCTCCGCGAAGCCCAGCGAGGAGCGCTCCTCTCAATCTTCGCTCACTGGACTCGAAGCGTCGCCCCCGCGACAGTCGTGCTTCCAACGGGAACCGGGAAAACTGAGACGCTTCTTGCCGTCATTGCGACCTCGGCGCCCCGCTGCACCTTGGTCATCGTTCCCACTGATGCGCTGCGGGCCCAATTCCATGAGAAGGCCAGCAAGTGGGGCAAACTCGTGGACATCGGGGTGCTCGCACCGACCTCGTCGTATCCGCTTGTCGGGATGCTCCGGCGAGGCCTCAAGAACGTGGCTGACCTGAACCGCCTTCTCAAGGGTGTGAACATCCTTGTTACGACCATGCCCATCCTGGCGAAGATGCCCGAGGCTCAGCTGGCCAAGGTTGTCGATCACTGCGACCTGATCGCAGTCGACGAAGCACACCACCTCGGCGCCAGGACCTGGAAGAAAGTCCTGACCTCCTTTGAGGGCAAGCGGATCCTGCAGTTCACCGCCACTCCCTTTCGCAATGACGGGAGGCACATTGGTGGAGAGATCATCTACAGCTATCCACTGGCCCGCTGCCGCGACCAGGAGTATTTCTGTCAGATTCACTTCCGCCCCGTAGTTGAGCACCTACGAGCTCGATCTGACGCAGCAATATGTAAAGCGGCCGTGGGTCAGCTCCGAAGCGACCTGAAGGCCGGGCTCCAGCACGCACTCATGGCTCGCTGCTCCTCCAGGGCTCGCGCGAGCAAGGTCCTTCCGCTCTACGAGAAGGAGTGCCCTGACCTCTCTCCTGTCCTTCTACACAGCGGACTACGCCAAGAGCTCAAGGAGGCAGCACGGGCGAGGCTCTTGGGTGGTCAGAGCAAGGTGATCGTGTGCGTCGACATGCTCGGCGAGGGGTTCGACTTTCCGCCCCTGAAGATCGCGGCAGTCCATGACGCGCACAAGTCCCTCCCGGTCACTCTGCAGTTCGTCGGGCGGTTCACCCGGGCGGGCTCAGTCCCGCTCGGGGACGCAACGGTGGTAGCCAACCTCGCGGACGAGAGCGTGCAGACCGAGATTTCCAGGCTGTATAGCCAAGACGCCGACTGGGATCAGTTGATCGAGGGAAGCTACGAGAGTTCGGTCGGTCACGAACGTGAATTCCAGGATTTCGTGCGCGGGTTCGTTTTCGATGGGATTCGAGGTTTCTCCCTCCGCTCTGTGCATCCCAAGTTCAGCGCTTTTGTTTACCAGGCTGGGCCGAAGGTAGATTTCGAGGGCCTGAAGTCTCGGTACAACGACGGGGTCGTCTCACGCCTCGCCATCAACACCATTAGCCGAGTCGCTGTTGTCGTCGAGCGCGAACGCCGCGCTGTGGAGTGGGGGCGCATCAAGGAACTCGAGAACGAGAATTTCCACTGCACCGCGCTCTTCCATGACGAAGGCCAGAACCTCTTGTTCGTGTTCACGAGCCGCAAGGATCTTCCGGATAACTTCGTCAAGATCGTCTCACCCGGTGGCCTGCGGATCGCTGACAAGCGCGTGCACCGAGTGCTTCATGGGATCAACCGCCTGTTGCTTACCAACGTCGGCCTGAAGAAGCGGCTAGTCGGTCCGATTCGCTACCGCCAGTTCATGGGCTTGGACGTGGGCCAGGGACTCAAGGAGCGAGTCGCTGAGAATGCCTACATCGCCATGCTCTTCGGAGCTGGCTATGAGGCTGGTGATAAGGCGAGCGTTGGGGCTTCGCAGAAGGGAAAGGTCTGGTCTCGCGCCGCCGGCTCCCTCCTGGAGTGGACCCATTGGTGTAGGCACGTTGGCTCCAAGATCGTGGACGAATCGGTTGAACTCGAGGAGATCCTCCAGAGCGCTCTCTTCCCCGAAGTCGTAGCTGAGATCCCAGAGGGGCGGACCGTAGTCGTCGCCGACTGGGCGGACTACGTCTTTGAGCAGGTCTTCGACCGGACAGTAGTGGTGCGCGAAGGCTCAACAGTCGACCTGGAAGACTGTGGGCTGCAGGTCGACGCTTCCACTCGCAGTAGCGTCGATTTCAGCGTTCTGCATGGCGGGCACCGGACTGCCTACCGACTCACGCTCACGGATGAGGAAACCGAAGGTTATCGGGTGGCATGCACCTCCGAGGACGACCTGCTTGTTCGTGTTCGCAAGCAGGAGGCTTCGGGAGTGGAGTTTTTCTCAAAGAACCCACCGTATCTTTGGCTCGACGACACCTCGGTACTGGTCGAAGGCTGTCTTCTCGTTCGCGCGCAGAGCGCCAAGAGCAAGGCGATCTACGACATCGCTCAGGTCCGGAGTCGGAGCTGGGCTAATACCAACATCAAGGTGGAGAGTCAGGGGGAGACGCGCATCGCTGACTCAATCCAGCGGGCGATGATCGTTGAGGAATCGAGCAAGGGACCTCTCTTGCTCTTCGATGACGACGGAGCTGGGGAGGTGGCCGACATCGTGGCCATCTATGACGAAGCCGACGAACTCCTGGTCCGGCTCATCCACTGCAAGTACTCGAAGGAGGAGTCTCCCGGCCTGAGAGTTCTGGACATCTACGAACTGTGCGGGCAGGCCCAGAAGTCGGTCAAGTGGGGTGAGTCGGTCGAGCGCCTCCTGCAGCACATCCGTCGCCGAGAGACGCGTCGTCTCACTGCGGGTTCTCCTTCCCGGTTCGACAAGGGTGGGCTCGGAGATTTGCCCAAGGTCCGTGCTCTCGCTCGACAGAAGCGAACCCGATTTGAGGTCGTCCTGGTGCAGCCAGGGATATCGCGGAAGAAGCTAGTGTCCGGGTCGGACCGCGCGAACCAGACCCTTCGACTCTTTGGCGCTACTGCCGCCTACTTGGCCGAGACTTTCGAAATGAGGATGCAGGTAGTCGTGAGTCCCTAGCGAGGGCTCGGCGCGGACGAGACTACCGACCTGCCCCTACTGTGGCCTTCCCTTGGCAATGCGGATACCTTTCGACCAGACGCGGGTGGTGCACTCTCATGGCCTGAGCGTCGAAAGAGAAGGTGCCCGTGGGGAGATTGACCCGAAACCGACCCTGGCCATCGTTCTCGACGAAACGCCCGTCCAGGTGGGCAACCTGCTCGAGGTCTTTCTTCATTCGCGCGATGGCGTTGTGGTAGTTGCCGCTGTTGAGCTCCCGGCCTTCGACCCAGCCCCCATGGCTTTGGGACGCCGCGCTGGCTAGCTTCCAGAGTATCGTGAAGGTCGAGAGGCAGACCCAGCACGGGCTGCCGTTGATCTCCATGCGGTAGCGGCGTCTACGGCTCTCCCCGTGGAAGTGGAACGTGTGCCCAGCCTCGGCGCCCTCGCCTGAGCCCCGCGCTCGCCGGCTGGGCTTCCTCCGGCAGTCGCCCGTGACATCACACGCCTGGGCGAGCACGCGCCGGATCTTCACGTCGAGGGGCTCGAGGTCCTCCTCGAAGTCCTTCTGCGCGAAATCGTTGGCGCCGAGCTGCAGCGCCCGGATCGGGTATTCGGTGCCCTTCTCATGCGCGGTCATGACGATCACCGGAAGATCGTCCCGGTGAAAGCGCTGACGGATCTCCGCCAGACAGTTGAAGCCGGTCTGGATGCGAGCGGTGACGCCATCGTCCGCTGGGAACTCAAGGTCGAGCAGGATGTAGCAGTAGCGGTTGGCCTTGAGCAGCTCTCGCGCTTCTCGCTGGGTGCGGGCGTAGTCGTAGTCGTGATCGAGGGAGGAGAGGATCGCGCCCAGGATCTCCATGATCCCGCGCTGGTCATCCACGATCAGGGCCTTGTGCCTACTGGACATCGTCGTCATCCTCGCTTCGTTCCATGGGGAGCACGAGCGTGATCGTCGTCCCCACTCCTCGCTCGCTGCGTAGCGAGATCCGGCCCTGGCAGTCTTCCTCCACGAACTTCCGGGCCAGCGACAGGCCCCAGCCGGTGTTGTGCTCGGTCCCGAGGCGACCCTTCTTGGTGGATTTGCCGGGGAAGAAGATCACCTGCTGCTCCTCGGCGTGAATCCCACAGCCTGTGTCCGTGATGTCGAGCACGACCAAATCGTCCTTGGCCTTGGCGGTGAGTCGCACCGTGCCCGTCTCCTGGATCGCCTCGAAAGCGTTCTGGAGCAGATTGACGAGCGCCTGGACGAGACGCTCGCGTGGGACCTCGACCTTGAGGTGCCGAGGAACCTTCACCTCGGTCGTCACTTGCGGGGCGCCCGGCTTGACGGCGAAGCAGTCGCCGACGATCCCCAGCGCCTCGTCCACGGCGCGCCGCAGGCTGATTCGGCGAACGGGAGGGATCGCCTGCCGCGCGAGTGCGCGCATGTTCTTGGCGATCCCCTTCACGATCTGACAACGCCGGGCTGCTGCCTCGACGCTGTCCTCCCAGGCCTTCTTGGGGACCTTCCGCCGGGCGAGCTCTCGCCCAAGTTGGCGGATCGAGTACTGCACCGAGGTGGCCAGGGTCAGCACGTCGTGCGAGCAGCCGAAGGCGACGGCCTGGAAGTAGGCCATGCCCACCTCTTCGATCTCTCGGGCGAGCTCTGGCGAGCAACGCTCCTGAAGCCGGTGAACCCGCTTCAGCGCGCTCGCCACACGCTTGCCTTCGCGCTGTTCCTTACGGGCCAGCCGCCGGCGCTGCCTGAGCGCTTCCTCGGCTGCCTGCGACACCCAGCTCGTGGGGTCCGTCGCCAGGCGAGCCAGGAGCTGGTCTGCGTCCTCGTTGGGGCTGAACTGCAGCGCCGTCGCGACCTCTTGCCGGACCTGCCACTCGGTGTCGTTGGCGAGCCGCTGGAGATGCGCGAGGAGGGAGTGCACGGGGTCGGGCCCAGGCTTGCCCTTGAGCAAGCCGGTGGCTCGGGAGACCGCCTGGCAGCGAGTCTGCCAGTCGTCGCTGGATAACGCAGCCTCGAGGTCGGCGGGCAGGTGATCGGCGGGCGGAGCGCTAGCGACCATAGCGACGCCTCCGCTCTTCGAAGGCCTCGCGGCCGCCTTCGAGGATGGTCTCGATCTCCTCCTTAACCTCGTCCACGGAGCCGCAGGCGGCCACTCGCGCTCGGGCGCCGTTAGAGCAGAGAACCACCACCCGGTCGGCTTCGCCGAGGACGGGGATGTTGGGGTTGTGGGTCACGAATACGAGCTGCCGCGTCTGCTTGGCTTCACGGATCTTCTTGACCACCGTGTGGTAGACGAACGCGTTGTCGAGGTTGCCCTCGGGCTCGTCGATCAGGAGGGGCTTCTCGCTGTCGAGCAGGAGAATCGGCAGGATCGTGGTGCACTTCTGGCCTGTGCTCAGCTTGGGAGCGGCCTTGTAGTCACCGTCCCTGAGCTCGATCTTGGGCACGTCGCCGAGCTCCACGGTCTCGAGCTCGAGGCGCGCCCGGCTAGTCTGGAGGCGGCTGACAATCCAGCGGGCCTGGCTGGCGCTCACGCCGCAGCGCTCGACGAGCTGCAGCGGATCCTCCGCCTCCACGATCTCGGCCAGCGCGTCCGGGCGGAGCTTCTTGGCGACCTTCTCGGCCGGCGCTTTGTAGGGGCGGCCGACACCCTGGAAGGTCTCGCAGAGCAGCTGCTTGTAGCGAGAGCGCTCGCTCGCAGGATCGAGGGAGACGCGGATCTCCGGCGCGAGGCGGCCATTGAGGAAGCGGACGACGTCCTCGCGGAGGCGGGTCCGGTGCTGCCAGAGCTCCTTCAATCCGTGAACGAGCTCGCGGCGCTTCCGCCGCTTGGCCTCCAGCTCTTGCTGCCGAGCCTCGAGGTCGCGCTGCTTCTCCAGGAGGTCCGCGCTGCGCTTCTGCAGCTTGACCCGCTCCCGCGCCTGGTCCTGCTCTTCGTTGTGCTGCTGGAGCAGGCCGTTGTAGCTGCGCTCCTGGCTCCGATGAGCGTCCTGCAGCTCGGCGGCGAGCGTCTCCACGTCGCCCGCGCCTTGTCCGAGGCGATCGAGCGCCTGGTCGAGGAGGCTGCGTACGTCCTCGCAGACGTTCAGGTAGGTGGTGTCGAGCTGGGACAACACTCCTTGATTGGGGCCGCGCTCGAGTTCGGCGGACTCACGGCGCTGGACGGCTCGTCGGCAGAGCGTCGTTGTCGCCTCGAGGGAATCGCGAATCGCGTTGAGGTGCTCGAAGCCGGTCTGGACTCGGCGCCGCTCACGCTCGCGCAAGCCCTTGTGGCGAACCTCCCGCTCGAACTCGGAGCCTTCGCCGGCCGCGCGGACCTGAAAGCCCTTCTCGAGTCGCTCGGTCACGAGAGGCAGCTCGGTCAGCTGGCTCTCGAGCTCCTCCACCTGCGCCTCCAAGGAGAGGATCTCGCTGGCGTTGTTGCCCAACACTCCGTCGAGGAGGAGGAGCTTGCGCTGGATCTCGCCCAGCTCCTCCTCGCGGAACTTGTCGATCAGGTCGAGCTGGAAGCTCGGGCTGGTGGCGATCCGCTCGATCTCGTTCTGGCTGTAGACCTCAGCACCGAACAGCCCTGCCACGGAGAGCGAGGTCGGCTGGCCGGTGTCGTCGAGCACGACCGGCTCCTCCCCGCCCACTCGCTCGACCCGATAGCTGACGCCGTCGCGCGTCTCGATCTCGACCGCCACCTGCCCAGCGCCGAGGTTGCCTTCGACCAGGTTCTCGAGGACCTCGCGCCGTGCGCGGTGGCGGCGCGGGTCTGGCATTTGCGCCAGGGCGTAGCGCAGGAACTCGAGGGCCGTCGTCTTTCCGGCGCCGCGGCCGCCGATCAGGCAGTTCAGCCCGTCGGCGAGGTCGACCGAGACGTCACCGAGGAAGCCTCCTCCGCTGATTTCGAGCCTCTTGATCTTGTGGAAGTGGGGGACAGGTCTGCTCATGCTACTCCCGAGGGCGTTAGTGCTATGTTCGGCATCCGCGCAGGCGAATCCCGATAGTCTGCATCGCCCCTCCGACATCGCGGAGCGCCCGTCACTCTTGAGCTTGGTGCCGACCTACCCGCCTGGCTGGGGTCGTCCGATCTGGTACGCCGGAAGTCGTTTTCTGACCGTCGGCCGGTCCGTTTCGAGACACTGCTTGGCACGTTTCATGCCGGAGCAGACGACGCAGATTTATCTCGAATCGTCCTCGAGCGCGCGCATGGCCCACTCGAGGTATCCCTTCTGCCGAGTTCGTCGCTCGCTCCGTCGTCCAGGCCCCATGGTGGGCGAGTCCCACTGCGCGCTCCTGCGACAGCGAAGGCACGTGGGTTCGCCCCACCGGACCTCGCCCTGGAACGAGTCGTCGCGAGCGCTCTTCGCGCATTCGGGGACGACTCCCTTCAACTGGACTTGGTCGACGACGTGCCACACGCCTCGGCGGCCCTTTCGGGCGACGAGAACACGCTCTAGGTCTCTCCCCTGGTTGAGGTGCGTCGCATAGACGGAGAGTCGCTCATGCCACTCCGGGAACGAGGCGTACTCGTCGAGCAGGTCTCGCGGTTCCCAGCCGCGCGGGCCAGAGCGTCGGTCAGCCAGCCCCTCTGAGTGGCGCCGATCACGCGCCGCAGCTTCTTGCCTGCTGAGCGGGTCGAGTCGGATCTCCAGTAGGTTCTTGGCGAACCAGGCCGCAGCGTCCACATGATCGCGGGGGAAGCCCAGCGGGTTCGGCAGGCTCGGCGCGTAGAAGTTGCGAGAGCGGCTCGTCGTGTCCGACGTGGCGAGCGGCCTCAGCCCCCGCTGAGAGAGGCGGACCAGCTCGACCTTCCAACCGCGCCTCGCGTCCCCGACGAAGAGCCGGATCCACCACCAGGACCTCCCGTCCCACGGGCCTGGTCGCTTGCTCTCGTGCGGAATCAACCGGACAACCGCGTTCCCGGCCAAGACACCGTGTTGCATGAGCTCTTGGACCCAGGCCTCCGCGTTCTCCGCTGGGCGCAGCAGCGACAGCTCACCCAGGCGGACGCGATCTGCCGTGAGCCGGCGCTGGGCCACGGGGTCGCCCTCGCTGGCAGCGCGCTCGAGCTCTCGTCGCTGACGGTCGGCCACGTCTCTCCTGCTCAGGACCTCAGTTCAGCTTACGCCGCTGGATAGACGTGGGGCGAGCCCAACCAAGGAAGGCGGCGCCGAGCCTGATCAGGCCCGGCGCCGCTGGGACTCTGCTGGATCACCCCCTTCCTAGAACGAATAGCTGAGATCGAACGAGAGCGTGTCCTGCCCGCTCCGGCTGCTCGTGCCGCGATGGCCGACGAAGGCGTCTCCGCGGCTGGAGAAGTCGCGTCGGTACTCCACGCGGAAGGCCGCGTTCTCGAGCAGGTTGAAGGTCAGGGTGCCGGTCAGCTCACCCAGGGTCTGGTCGGCGCCGGAGCGCGACCCACCTTCGTCACGGAACAGACCGCCGCGCACGCCGAGGGCCAGGCGGTAGTAGTCCGCGCCCTCCACCTTGAAGAACGACTGCTTGGCCATCAGCAGGAACCCACCGAAGTTCGCCGTCTCGTCCGGATCGCTGTAGTGCTGCCCCGAGATCTCCTCCTGGCCGTAGCGGAAGGCCGCGCGCAGGTCGAGGCTCTCGGTGGGCTGCCAGGCAGCGGCGAGTTCGACCATCCAGCGCTGGTCTCCGGCGTTGTCGTCGCGCTCGGCGCCGTAGATCCAGTTCAGCGCCAGGCTGACCAAGGGGTCGTCGAGCTCCCACGCCAGCTGACCGCCCAGGGTCTTGGCATCGTTGTTGTCGAGCACGCGATCCCAGCCGTTGACGACGTACTGCGTGTAGCGGAGGCCAGCGCCAAGGTCCATGCCTAGGCTCAGCCCGGTGGTTGTCTTGGGGCCGAACTGCGCGAAGTGCGAGAGGGAGTAGTTGGGGTTGGCGGGCAGATCGAGGCTCTCGATCCCGAACCAGCCGTAGGTCCGCCCGACGCGCAGCAGCAGCGGGTTGAAGGGCGTGGGGATCTGGAGGTCGATGTGGGCCTGAGGGATCGCAAGCGACCCCGAGCCCAGCACGTCCCCGCTCTGGTTGAAGGCCTCCTCCGCGAGTCGCCCGGCGCCGATCTCGAAGCGGAAGCCGGCGTCCAGCTCGTTGAGGCCGCTGACCCGTCGCATGAGCCCGAGCTTGGCGTAGGGGATTCCGAAGCTGTTGTGGTCCGGGTCGTTCAGCCGCAGCCGGTTTCGCCCTCGGCGTCCGCTGGGGTCGCGCAGATTGAAGCTGTAGGCCGCGTCCACGAAGCCATAGACCTCCACGCTCCGCAGCGCGTCGAGGATCGGCGTCTCCTCCAGGCTCTCCCGCGCACGCTGCGCGGTGACCGTGACCTCCTCGAGCTGCCGCTCGAGCTTCTTGATCCGGTCCTCCAGCTCCTGCTCGTCCGAGTTGGGGACCGCTTCCTGGCCAGCCGCCGCGCCGCACAGCGCGAAGATCAGGGCCAGCGACATCGCATTCCGAAACATGTGCACCTCCTTGTTGGCGTTCCGCGCGAAACGTAGGCGCGGAGGAGGTGCGCTCCTGGGAACTGCCGTATATGGCCACTTACCAGGACCAGGTCAGGCTCAGGGAGCCGAACTGATCCCAGCCGTCCTGCCCGACGAACTCCGGCGCTCTGAGGGTGTGGGAGTAGGTGAGGGCGAGGGCGCCCAGCACTTCGATCGTGAACCCGGCTTCGAGATCGACCACGAGGTGTCGGCGCCGCACCCGATGTCCACCAGGCCGGAGCAGGCTTCCGTTCAGGAACACGTCGTGGCCGACAAAGCGCACCCGGCCGCCCAAGGTCACGAAGGCGCTCCAGCGAGGAGGCTCGGCCGTGGCGAAGGCGTCCGGCAACCGGCCAACCCTCAGGCGGGCGCCGAGGCTCGCGTCGATCGTCACGTTCCCGAACGAGCACGCAAAACGGGGCTCGAGCTCCCAGTCCGCGCCGAGGATCACCTCGCGCCAGGCTCGGTACGAGAGCTCGTAGTGGAAGCGCAGGCCTACCTCCGTGGGAATCTGGTGCCCCCAGCCCTGCGGGGGCGAGGAGCCTGTCAGCGAGCCGTGGAACAGCCGCTGGGCAGCCTCCGCGCCAGACGGAGGGCCGAGCACGCCCAGCTCGAGCCCGACGCGACTCGCGATCGGCCAACGTGTGCTGCGGTGCGACAGCGAGAGCCCAAGGCGGAGCCAGCCTGCGTAGGGGCGGTCATCGAGCACGAGATTTCGCGCGTCCAGGCGCTCAGGGGTGTAGATGCTCTGCGCGAGGCTGAGGCGCCACTCCCCACCGTCCTCGCCCAAGAAGAAGGAGAGGGCACCCTTGGGCACGCGGCCCGTGAGCGCCAGCTCAGCGCCGTTGGTGTAGTGGCGATCGGACCCTCCAAAGAGGTCGTTCTCCCAGGTCGCCGAGAGGCTCGTGGGCGCCCAGTCGTCGGCCGACGCCGCCGACGCGGTGAGGAGGGAGAGCAGGCTGGCGAGGAAGAAGGTGCGCACGGGGGTCTCGTGCGCACGCTAGGCAGCCAGCTGTGGAGGCCTCCGCGACTGCCGTATATGGCCACTTCCGTCGTTGAATGACGAACTGGTCCGTTTGAGGGAGAACTGCCGTCGGGGCGCTGGCTAGCAGTTTCGAGAGTCTCCGCGAGGGCGGTTGGCGCAATTCGCTACCATCGCCGCGTGGCGGATCCGAACACGCTCTCCCGACTGCTCGCTGCACTGAGACGGCCGACCCTAATCCGCCTGCTTCGGGCCCTCCACGTCGAGACGCCCACTGACAACCTCTCCAAGGCCCGTGCTGCTCGAGCACCTTGCCGCTGCCGAGCACGTCGGCGTGGCCGACGTGCTCGAGGTTCTCTCCAAGCGCGAGCTGGCCGAGGCCTGCGAGCGGCTCGACAGCAACGCGGACGGACGACGCCACCAGCTCGTCCAACGGCTGCGCAGGCTGCTTCGCTGGCTGCCCTTAGCTGAGGCCCGCGCCTTCGCGCGCTCGCTCGGGCTCCAGAGCGAGCGGGCGTGGAGGGTCTGGTCTGGTCGTCGCCTCCAGCGGCGAGGTCGAAGTGGTTTGCTGCGCGGGCGTCGAGGGCCGTGGTGGCCTCGGGGCCTCGGTGAGCTTGGGTTGTTAGCTCTTACAGGGCGGCAGGTTGGTCGTCGGTTTCCCCGTCGCGTCGTAGATCAACGATACCGAGATGTCGAGAGGCGCCTTGAACGGCCCATACTGCTCAGCTAGTGCCCTGAGGAATCTCTCGCGGTTCGCTGGCATCAACTGCTTCCCAAGCTGTGAAGCAGCCTTGAGCTTTCTGGTGCGGTAATTCGAGCGCTGTTGGTGTGACTGGCTCATCGCACCGCGGAAGCTAAGGTTCTCGGTAATCAGCGGCCCAAGCAGAAAGCACTCCCGATCCCAGCTAAGAGACTCCGTCACTCCTTCAGGCACTTCTTCGCTGCTTTCGCTTCCGAGTGCGAACTCGCGGACCGCCTCGAAGTACTGGAACCCATTTCCACCGGTAGCCGTAGCATCGTTGCTACTCCGGTATTCCCAGCACTGCGTGATCACGTGCGGCGAGAAGAGCTCAATCACCCACATCACCAACGACGAATCCAGGAAGTCGACCTTGTAAGCCCACCTGACGCATTTCTCGGGGTCTCTGAGCGTTTCCCAGGTGTCCCCTTCCTGGGCGAGCACCTCCTGACTCGAAGCTTCCTTCTCGACGAAATCAAATTGCGGCATTTGGGGTCTCCTAAGAAACCGCAGTCTCTCACGCGTCAAACTGGATGACTACTCCTTACAGCACCCCAGAAGCGGGCACTGCCGCCACGGAATTGCGGAGCACCTGAGCTGGCACGAGGACGATCGCGTTCAAGAAGGTCCGGAACTTCATGCGCGCACGGAAGCGTGGGCCTGAACCACACCGGCTTGATTTAGTTCAAGCCCTGGTGCAGGGGCGAGGTGGATGGGCTGCCCACACGACCACAGGACGTGGCGGCGAACCGAACCGCTACTACGCGGAGGAGTGGCAAGGCTGGGGCGACTTCGTGGGGACCGGTGCTCTCCGTCCTCGGGATCGCGAGTTTCGCGAATTCGCCGAGGCACGGTCTCTCGTGCGCTCCCTCGGGTTCAGGACCGTGGCGGAGTGGCGCGCCTGGTGCCGAGGGATCGCCCTGACCTGCCGCCTCGCCCTGAGGTCATGCCGGCCGGGGCAGCGAACCACTACCGCGACGAGTGGCAGGGCTTCCGCGACTGGCTGAGGGAGCCACGTCGAGCGCGCGCAGATAGTGAAATCCGCCTACCCTAGTTCAAGCGCTACTTCGCTGCGGCTCCTACGGCTATCGCGAAGTCAAGAACAGCACTCGTCGCAGTCGCGGCGTTAGAGATGAACTCCATGAACCTCTTGTGCCGAATCACGTCGGCCTTGATTGCCAGGTTGACTTTAGTCAGAGCGAGAATCGCTCCTTGGAATTTCTCAGACGCAGCCGCTGTCTGATACGCCTCCCGCCTTAATGCTCGGCGCAAATCAGTCAGCTTTCGAATGTGAGGCATAAGGGCTATAGCGTCCTCAAGCGGCGTGCGTGAGTCATTGTGGATCGCTTGCATAGTCTGGAGAGCCCGCTTGGTGCGCTCTAAGAGTTCCTCGCGATCATGCTCACCTTCCTCAGTGTCGTCAGATTCTGCTGCAGCATCAGTCACGCGTAGCCTCCCGAAGGTCACGAATTGCGTTGATCATCAAGACTGACTTCTGCGAGAACTCGCTCACGGCGCTCGCAAACTCGGCGAAGGATTTGGGAGAGTCTCCGAATCTCTGAATTGCTCCGAGCTTGTCCAAGGCCTTTTCAAGCGCATCCAGCAGATCGATCACTGGGTTCTTCTGAACCGCGCGAATTGACCTTTGAACTTCCACGATCTCTGCAATAGCAGCAGCCCTCTCGGCAACAAGCCGAGGCTTAGTTCGGTCAGCCTCGGGAAGCTCCAAGTGCTGACGCAGAAGCTGGTCATAGGCGCTGATTTTCTCAGTCTTCAGGCTGTTCAGCTCCTCCAGCAACGTTTCGTGGGTATCTGTGGCTGAACCCTCTTTGAAGTCCTCCCGAATGAGCGCCAATACCTTCTGCGCCAAAGGCAAGCCTGCGGTCACACCTTCTTCGAGTATTTTGACTCGAGCGTGCTCGTCATAGAGTTTCAGCGTTGTGGCCGCTAGCGACCCAACAGGACCGGCGTATTGTGCAACTGGACCCTCAGGGTCAATCTGCTTGGCAAACTTGGCAGCTTTCTCCCCCACTTCCGAAACTTGGGTAGCTGCTTCTTCACCGGCCTTGAGGTCAACTACTTCGAGCAGACGCTTTGCGAATTCCTCAATGAGGTAGAGCGCTTGGGAGCGCGCTGCGATGAACTCAGGTGCGACAAGAGGTGCGAGGTCGTTATCTCCGAACCGCTGAGCGAGGACTGCCTTTCGGACCGCCAGATTACGAACTTTTACTTCGTTGGCCTCTGAGGCTAGCGTGGTGATTCCGACCCTCGTGTTGGCCGTGGCCTCCCTTAGCTCTGCCAGCGGCGTCCTGTATAGGTTGACGCTCGTGCAGCCGGGGAGGAGAGCCAAGCCGACCAGACACGCGAGGGAAAGACGGCTAGAGCAACTCATGTGGGGACCCTTCTGCATTGCGCCGGATTGACTCAGCCGAATCAACAGCCAAGCACTTTACCAACTGGCCCGCTCGATCCTCGAACCTCGAACAAGACAAGCGATTCCGGCTGTCCGACCCTGACCAGGTTCTGGGATCGTGACCTGAGTTCCTCCCCTGCGCCGAAGCGCGTCGCTACACCCGGAAGCTCAAGCTCTCGAGGGTTACGTGACCATAGATAGCCACAGGGATCGCGAGTTTCGCGAATTCGCCGAGGCACGGTCCTCGTGCGCTCCCTCGGGCTCAGGACCGTGGCGGAGTGGCGCGCCTGGTGCCGAGGGGATCGCCCTGATTTGCCGCCTCGCCCTGAGGTCATTCCGACCGGGGCAG
>CALDQK010000827.1 GCA_937911525.1 uncultured bacterium | reverse complement strand
CGGCCAGTTCATCTACAGCCACATCCAGGAGCTGAACGTGCCCTGGCTGCACATCGACCTCGCGGGCCCGGCCATGCCCGGCAAGCGCGCCTCCGGCTACGGCGTCGCCCTGATCTCGGAGGTCGTGCGCAGCCTCGAGGACGCCGCCCTCGCCGAGTAGGGCGCTCCCCTACTTGAGCTGGAGGACGTAGGTCCTCCAGTCCTGCTCGATCTTCTTCAGGTCGAGCGCCCCGAACACGGCGTCGAAGGCGGCCTGCTGGTCAGCGCCGCCCGCGAGCTCCTTGAAGTAGCGCACGAGGAGCTTGCGCCGCCCGGAGTGCATCCCCAGGTAGTGCACGAAGGACCACGAGTGGGCGTAGTTGACCGCCCCGTGGGTCTCCATGAAGGAGCTGTGGTCGGCCAGGAGCAGGCGGGAGAGCGGCCAGGGCTTGCTGAGCGAGCCGCCCAGGGCGGAGCGAATGTTGTCCAGCCGGCTGGGGTGGCGGGTCGGCACGTTGCCGAACTCGAGGCTCTTGCGGCTGATCTTGCCCCCGATCGCGAAGAACTCCGCCATCCCCTCGTTGAACCAGGTCGGCGCGCCGGCGACGTGGAGGTCGAGCCACTGGTGAAAGGCCTCGTGCAGGAGGACCTCCACCGTCTCCACGGTCAGCTCCGGGCGCCCGCTGCGCTCGAAGAACACCAGGATCCGATAGGGGGACCAGTAGTAGCCGAGGGTGTGCTCGCTGGTCCCGCTCCCGATCGCCTCGTTGAAGCGGGTGAAGGCCTCCTGGTCGCGGAACACGTAGACGCTCGGGTAGATCGCCTTGGGGCGACCGGTCTGGAGCAGCGTCCCGTAGGCCTTCTTGGCGGCCTCGAGCACGTCCCCCAGGGTCCCGAGCACCTTGTGTCGCTTGCGGACCTTGGCCACCAGCCGCGCCCGCGCCTTGGGGTCCTGCTTGGCCAGGCGCGCCTCGAGGGCCGCCAGCTCCTGAGGCGGGATCCCGACGTCGGTCAGGACCCGGTAGGAGCCCTGCTCGCTCAGCTGCTCCAGCGCCTCGGCCGCGTGGGGGTAGCGCCCGCGGAAGGGGCCGTCGATCAGCGTCGTCCACACCTTGCGCGGCTGCTCGCTCAGTCGCTGAGCGACGACCCGCGCCTCGGGGTAGTGCTTGGTGTAGAAGGCCGCGCGCACCAGGGCCCGGTCGCGCCGCCAGTGGCGCTGCTCGGCCTCGAGGGCCTCCGCGTCGAGGGCCTCGAGCAGCTCGTAGGCGCCCTCGTAGTCTTCGCGCAAGAAGGCGAGCAGCCCGCGGGCCGCCCCCGCCGCCAGGCTCTTGGGGTGCCGCGCGCGGAGCTCGCTGAGCACCTCCTCGCAGGCTCCGGCCTGACGCCGGTCGTAGGCCTTCACGAAGCGGCGCCAGAGCGCGGAGAGGGTCTCGACCCGCTCGGCCGAGCTGGCCTTGGGCGTCGCGCGCGGGACGGGGCTGGCCTCGACCTTGGGGCGCGGGCTGGGGCTCGGGAGCGGGCGCAAGGCCCGCGTGGGTGAGGGCGTCGGACGAGGCGGGGGCAAGGTGCCGCCGCTCTCCTCGAGCGGCGGAGTCCACGCGGGATTTGGTATGGCAAAGAAGCT
>CALDQK010000826.1 GCA_937911525.1 uncultured bacterium | reverse complement strand
CCACCGTGATCAACGGCGGCGTGCCGGGCTACAGCCACGTCAACATGGCGAGCTGGCTCGAGCACTACGGGGTGCAGTGGCAGCCCGACGCGCTCGTGCTGGCCGTGTTCACCGGCAACGACCTCTGGGAGAACCTCGGCAGCGACGGCTACCACGTCGTCGAGGGCGCGCTCTTGCCCAAGGAGAAGCGCAAGCGGAAGAAGCGAGGCTTCTGGCGCCGGCTGCGCAACAAGTCGCACTTCTACCGCCTGCTGCGCTCGCTCCCCAAGCGGATCTGGCAGCGCGTCGACCAGAGCAAGGCGGTCGAGGCCTTCTGGCAGCACACCCGCGAGCGAATGGGCGTATGCGTGACTGGCGAGGCGGCCAAGACCTGGGAGCCCGCCTGGGAGGTCGCGCGCGAGAAGCTGCGGGACATGGTCGAGCGAGTCGAGCCGGCGCCCGTGGTGCTGCTCGTGATCAGCGACGAGTTCCAGCTCAGCCCCGCCGTGCGCGAAGAGGTCAAGCGCCGCTACCCCGAGGTCGACCTCAGCCGCTACGACTGGACCCTGCCCAACCGCCGCTTCGCCCAGCTCGCCGCCGAGCTGGGGATCACGGTGGTCGACCCCTACGAGGACATGAAGCGCCTCACGGCCGAGGGCAAGCGCCAGTACCTGCCGCCGCTCGAGGCCCACTACAACGCCGCTGGGCACGCCCTGGTCGCCGAGCTGCTCGCCGCGACCAAGGAGCTGAAGGGGCTGAAGCGGGAGTAGAGCGCGGGCGCAGCTCGCTCACGCTGAGTAGCGTAGGGGCATGCAGCTAGGGCGCTACAGCGTCGAGGGCGAGCTCGGGCGGGGCGGGCTGGGGGTCGTGTTCCGGGTCCGCGACCCGGGCGGTCGCGAGCTGGCCCTGAAGCTGATCCAGCGCCGCGGGCGGGCCGGGGCCGCCGAGCGCTTCGCGCGCGAGGCGCGTCTGCACGAGCTGCTGGGCGAGGAGGCGGGCTTCGTGCCCCTCCTCGACGCGGGCGAGCTGCCCGAGGGCTCCTTCCTCGTGATGCCCCTCATGAGCGGGGGGACCCTGCGCGAGCGCCTCGAGCAGGGGCCGCTCCCGACCGAGGTGGCCCTCGCGCTGGGGATCACGCTGGCCGACGCGCTGGGGCGCGCCCACGCGGCGGGCGTCGTGCACCGCGACGTCAAGCCGGACAACGTGCTCTTCAGCGGCGGAGGGCGCCCGCTCGTGAGCGACCTCGGCCTGGCCAAGCACTTCCGCGGCGACGTCGACGGCGCCAGCCAGAGCGTGGCCCTCTCGCGCTCGGGCGAAATGCGCGGCACGGTCGGCTACATGGCGCCCGAGCAGCTGCGCGACGCGCGCTCGGTCGGCCCCGCCAGCGACGTGTTCGCCCTGGCCGCGGTGCTCTACGAGTGCCTGGCGGGCGAGCCGCCCTTCCGCGGCGAGACCCTGGTTCAGCTCCTGGACCAGATCAGCAGCGGCGACTACGAGCCCCTCGGCAGCCGGGCCCCGCACGCCCCGGCCTGGCTGGTCGCGCTCGTCGAGCGCTGCCTGGCGACCGACCCCGCGCGCCGCTGCGCCGACGGCGCGGCCCTGGCGGCGGCGCTCCGCGCGGGCGGTCCGGCCCACCGCGCGCGCGGGCCGCTCCTGCTCGGCGCGGGGCTGATCGTCGGGATCGGGCTCGCCCTCGGCGGCGCCCTGTGGGCGCGCGGCGCGCGCGGCGGCTCCCCGTCGCCCGCCGCCAGCGGCGCGCCCTCCGCCTCGCTGGCCGCGGCGAGCCCCTCGGCCAGCCCGCCGCCCCCGGACCCCTGGGCGGGCCTCCCCCGCGGCGGCGAGCGCCTGCGTCTGGTGCAGGTCGCGCGACCCGCCCCGGCCGAGAGCCCCGTCCCCGAGAGCCCCGTCCTGGCCGCGGGCGCGCTGAGCGACGGGCGCCTGCTCACGATCCAGCGCGAGCGCCTGCGCGCCTGGGACGCGGTGGGGCCCCTGCTGCTGGCCGACGCCCCCAGCCCTTTCCACGCGGCCTCGGTCCGCGGCCGCTTCGCCGTGACCCTGGGCCAGAAGCTGCAGGTGTGGAGCCTGGCCGACGCCAGCCGCGTCGCGAGCATCGCCTTCGAAGCCGACCTCCCCAGCCGCGCGGTCCTGCTCCCCGACGGGGAGCAGGTCCTGTTCGCCCACCAGGGGCGGGTCTACCTGGCCCGCTCGCAGCTGGGCAAGGGGCCCGAGCCCCGCGCGATCGGCCAGCACCAGGGGCGCGTCGACGCCCTGGCCGCGGGCGAGAGCGGGCTGGCCTCGGCCAGCGGGAGCGAGGTCGTCCTCTACGCCTCCAAGGGCTCCGTCCTGGGCCGAGTCGCCCAGCCCAACCCCGTGGCGGGCCTGGCCCTGCGCCCCGACGAGCTCGTGACCCTCGACCTGGGCGGGACCCTGCGCGGCTGGAGCGGGCAGGGCGACCAGGCGAGCTGGTCCCTGGCGCTGGGCGAGCGCGTCACGCGCCTCGCGCTCTCGCCCCAGGGCGACCTGGCCGCCGTCACGGGGGAGGAGCCGCGCGTCCTGCTGGTGGACCTCGTCGCGCGACAGGTCGTGGAGCGGGTGGAGCTCGGCCCGAGTCGGCTCGAGCCGAGCTGCGTGGGCTGGAGCCCCAGCGGGCGCGAGCTGCTGATCGGCACGAGCGCGGGGCTGGCGCTCTCCTATCGACTACAGGATCCCGCGCCGGAGTCAGCCGCGCCGCCGACCCTGACGCCCCTCGCCAGCGGCGGGGATCCGCGCACGCGCCAGGCGGGTCCGCTCGCGGGGCTGTGCGCGCTCTCGAGCGGCGAGCTGCTCAGCGCCGAGCAGGGCTACGTCTATCAGTGGGATCCGCGCGACGGGAGCCTGCTGCGTCGCTTCGCCGTCGGGAGCCCGCTGCACGGGATCGCGCCCCTCGGCACCCACCAGGTGTTGACCCTGGGCGGAGGGCGCAGCCTGCGCGGCTGGGACCTCGGCCCCGCGACCCCGCGCGAGGTGCTGCGGATCGGCCTCAGCGACGGGCCGGTGGACCTCTCGGTCGGGCCGCGCGGGCGCTTCGTGGCCCTCGCGCTGGAGAGCACCGGGGTCGAGCTGTGGGACCTCCCCGCGCGGCGACGCGTGTGGGGCAAGCGGATCTTGGCCGCGAAGCGCGTGCTCGTGCTCGACGCGGCGGGCCGGGTCGTGGTCGGCGACGCCGCGGGGAACCTCCGCCGCCTCTCGCCCAGCGGTGAGCTCGAGCACAGCCGGCGCGCGGCGGGGGCCGTGGTGGGGCTAGCGCGCGCAGCCACCCCCGGCAACTACGTCGTCGCCAACCAGACCGTCGCCATGGAGATCGCGCCCGAGCAGCGCGGCCCGCTCTGGATGTCCGGCGGAGGCGGCTCGATCGAGTCCCTCGCCGTGCGCGGGCCCGACGTCCTGGTCGGCGTGAACCTGGGCGGCGTGTGGCGGATCGACGCCGGAGACCACGGCCAGGTCCGCTGGCGCCTCGAGAGCGACGCCTTGGTCGGCAGCAGCCCGCGCGTCGCGATCACGCCCACGGGCGAGGGCTGGCTCGGCGGCTCGGACCGTCGGGTGGCCCTGATCGACCTCGAGCAGGGCGCGGAGCGCTGGCAGTGGACGGGCCACCGGCACGCGGCCACGAACCTGGCCTGGGACGCCCAGGGAGAGCAGCTCGTCAGCGCGGGTCCCCGCGCGCTCCAGCTCTGGACCCTCTCGGGCGCAGGCGCGTCCGCGCGGCTGACCCCGGGACCGCGACGTGAGTCGATCGGCTTCCTGAGCGTGTTCACGGCCAGCCCGCAGGCCGTGTTCGCGCGCGAGCTCGAGCAGCCCCTCAGGCACCGCGCCAAGGCGCTCGAGGTCCGCTCGGTCCTGCTCGGGCTGGCGCCACCCCGGAGCGTCGAGCTGAAGGCCAAGCTCGAACGCGTCGCGATCAGCCCGGAGGGCCGGCACGTCGCGCTCATGAGCGAGGGCGGAGGCAAGCGCGTCCAGCTCTACCAGCTCCACCCCGAGCTGCGCCCGCTCGCCTCGATCGAGCTCTCCCACAAGCCGCTCTCGCTGGCCCTCGACCACGAGGGGCGCATGCTAGCCGCGTGCTCCTTTGGACAGATCGAGGTGCGCGACGCGCGGCAAGGCCGCGTGCTCTGGCAGGGCCAGCGCATGGCCCACAGCCCGACCTTCGCCCGCGACCGCGAGGGCCGCCCGCGCCTGGTGTTCCCCCTGGCACAGAGCGTGTGGCGCCTCGACCTGGTGGCCGGGCACTTCGAGCGCCTGCTGACCACTCCGGCCAAGATCCAGCGCGCACGCGAGGCCGGCCCCGGGCGACTGGCGCTCATGACCAGCGAAGGACAGGTCAGCCTGTGGGACAGCGCCTCCGCCCGCGAGCTGGGGCGCTTCGACCTCGGCGACCCCTGCGACCGCGCGGCCTCGCTCGCCGCCACCACCAGCGGCACCCACCTGGCGGTGGGGACCCAGCGCGGGCGGGTGCTCGTCTACGCGCTGCCGCCGCCTTGATCACGCCCGCGCGACGCCTCACCCGCGGCCGTCTCACCTGCGAGACTTCGTCCTCCCCCCTTGGGAGGCTTAGGCGCGGTCGCCGATTTGCGGGAGGAAGCCCATGTTTCGCTCGATCCTGATGCCCACGGACGGTTCTGCCTTCTCGGAGCGGATCTTGCCCCGCGTCGAGCAGCTGCTCACCGAGCAGGAGGGCGCCCGCCTCTGCCTGCTCCGCGTCCTGCCCGCCAGCGACGACTCGGAGGGAGACTTCCGCGCGGCGACTCAGGAGCTCAGAGAGCTGCAGAACACCCTCGAGCGCCGCGGCCTCCGGGTGACCTACCGAATCGAGCGCGGGGACCCCGCCGAAATGATCGTGTCGACGGTCGAGTCGACCCGCCCCGACCTCGTCGCCATGGCGACCCACGGTCACACCGGCCTGACCCGCTTGGTGCGCGGCAGCGTCGCCGAGGGCGTGTTGCGCAACTGCAACGCGGCCCTGCTGATCTGCAACACCCACGTCCAGGTCAACACGGACGCCGCGCGCTTCCACCGCGTGCTGATCCCCCTCGACGGCTCGAAGCTCGCCAAAGGCGCCTTGCCCCTGGCGCGTGAGCTGAGCCTCCTCTGCGGCGCCGAGGCGATCCTGTTCCACGCCGCGGCGAACGAGGCCGCCGCCGCCGCCCAGCGGCCCGAGCTCGAGGCGCTGGCGGGCGAGTTCGCCGGCACCGGGATCCCGCGGGTCGAGGTCGACGTCAGCGTCGGCGAGCCGCCCGCCGCGATCCTGGACGCGGTCGACCGCCACCGCGCCGACGTCCTGACCATGAGCACCCACGGGCGCACCGGCTTCGCGCGCCTCCGCTTCGGCTCGGTGACCGAGGCGATCCTGCGCGACGTGCCCTGCCCCCTCCTGCTGAGGCGCTGCAGCTAGCGTCGGGCGAGCCACCGCGAGGACGATCATGGAAGAGCAGCGCGTCGACGTCGCGATCCTCGGCGCCGGGACCGCCGGCAACGACGCGGTGCGCCAGGTCCGTCGCGCGGGCAAGTCCTTCGTACTGATCAACGGGGGACCGCTGGGCACGACCTGCGCCCGGGTCGGCTGCATGCCCTCCAAGGTCCTGATCCACGCCGCCGACGTGCTCCACGAGCGCCGGCACTTCTCCGAGCTCGGCCTGCGCGGCGGCGAGGACCTGCGCGCGGACATACCGGCCGTGCTGGCGCGGGTCCGCAGCGTGCGCGACTTGCTCGTGGGTCGGCTGATCGGCCGCACGACCGCCAAGCTCGACGAGCAGTTCATAGAGGGCTACGCCCGCCTCGAGGAGCCCGACCTCGTGGTCGTGGGCGAGCAGCGGATCCGCGCCGAGCGCGTGATCGTGGCCACGGGCTCGCGCCCGATCGTGCCCAAGCCCTGGCAAGCCTTCGGCGAACGGATCCTCACCACCGACACCCTCTTCGAGCAGGAGGACCTCCCTCCGCGCATGGCCGTGATCGGCCTGGGCGTGATCGGCGTCGAAATGGGCCAAGCCCTGGCCCGCCTCGGGATCCGTGTCACGGGCTTCGACGCCCTCGATCGCGTCGCGGGGATCAGCGACCCCGAGCTGAACGACTTCGCGATCGAGCGCTTCAGCCAGGACTTCCCGCTCCACCTCGGCGAGGCGGCCCAGATCAGCGAGGAGGACGGCGCCCTGCGCGTGAGCAACAGCCAGCACAGCGCGCTGGTCGACAAGGTCCTGGTCAGCATTGGGCGCGCGCCCAACACCGCCGGCCTGGGCCTCGAGGAGATCGGCGCGCCCCTCGACGAGCGCGGCCGCCCGCGCTTCGACCCCGCCACGCTCCAGGTCGGCGACCTGCCGATCTACCTCGCGGGCGACGTGACCGGCGAGCGCGCGATCCTGCACGAGGCGACCGACGAGGGCCGGATCGCGGGCTTCAACGCCAGCCACGGCGAGGCCGGCGCGTCCTTCCGCCGCAAGGCTCCCCTGGGCGTGGTCTTCACCGACCCCAACGTGGCGTCGGTCGGCGCCAGCCTGGCCGACCTCGACCCGGACCAGACCGTGATCGGCGAGACCGACTTCGCGACCCTCGGCCGCGCGATCGCGATCCAGAAGAACTACGGCCGCCTGCGCCTCTACGCCGAGCGCGAGAGCGGCCGCCTGCTCGGCGCGGCCATGTGCGTCCCGGGCGGCGAGCACCTCGCGCACTTGCTCGCGTGGAGCGTCGAGCAAGGCCTGAGCGTGGCCGACCTGCAGCGCATGCCCTACTATCACCCGGTGCTCGAGGAGGGCCTCGGCCGCGCGGTCGACGACCTGGCGAGCAAGCTCGCGGGCGCGGGCGAAGACCAGCTCGCGAGCGTGGCGCGGCTGGGCTAGTTGAGTTGCTCGGCAGCAAGCGGTGAGCAGCTGTCAACAGGCAGACTCAACTGAGACCCCAGTTCAGTTTGGGGGGATGTACTCCCTCACTCGAGCAGCGACGTCCGTAATCCTCATGACGTAGGCGCCCCCGACGGCCTTCGTATCTGGGATGACTTGAATGATCCTGCAGTCCTCGTTTTCAGGGTTTGGAATGAAGCCCGCTAAATCCTTGATGAGCAGCCCTTCGACGGTGTGGGTGCGGGCGTCGATGACGGGCGAGCCTGAGCTACCCCGAAATGCGTCGAGGGTTGCCTGAAAGAAGGCGTGGTCATCAACAACCCGAACCTCGGAGTTGGTGCCAAGCTTGAGAGGAAGACCAGAAGGGTAGCCTCCCATATACACCTGCGTACCCTTCGCAGGCCTGCCCGTGCCGAGAGGAAGAGGGTCGCGGTCCCTTACCTCCCTCTCAACCTCCACCAGCGCCCAATCCGGCCCGCCTTCCCAGAACTCTGAATCCACGAGGCGGGTGCAGGGGTACACGTCCTTCTTGTCGGCGTAGCCGACGTTACCTCGTCCCATCTCGTAGCCGAAGATCACGACGTAGTCGCTGAGTCTGCGCGGGACGCAATGCGCCGCAGTTACCAGGAGTCTAGGGTGGACTAGGAATGCTGTCCCCACCCCTGCTGACGGCTGATCTGAAAATCGGACCCCTGGGCAGAGTGTCCACCGCTCTCGCAATGTCTTGTACTTCAGGAACCGGTAGCGGTCACCAGTGTCTTCGAGATCCTCTTTCTCTACGAGCAGCGCGACAGAGCGAACCCCTTCAAGGGCCTGTTTCGACCAGTCTTGCTCGTCTTCTGGCGAGAGTTCGAGTCGACTCGGCGCGCGCACCCCTCCCAGCCCAGGGTCGACACGATCATCGTCCCCGATGATCCGATCCGTCTTCATGCCCTTGAGTCGCTCTTGGAGCCGCTTGAAGATCTCGCTTCGGCTGAGGTCTGCTAGGTCACTCCCTCGTGCCAGCGCGCGGAGTGAATCTTCAGTCACTCCGCGCTCAAGGAAAGGGTTGGTCACCCGACGACGAAGTGAAGGAGGGTCGCCGCCCATCGCAACAACCCCTGTCTCCTCTGCTCCCCCCTTCGCCGACCTCAATGCCTCCCGTAGGAGCAGTTCTCCTGCCAACTCAGCAGGCGAGTGACGCCTTGGGGATGCCTCTGACGAGGCCTCTGGCGAGGCCTCTGGTTCGCCTGCGGATTCGGAGGGCACTTCCCCGCCTATCTGGGCCGCACAGGCCGCCAAGCTCAGGACCGTCGTCGCGAAAGCCAGTCGCCAGTGACTCACTTGGATTTCTCCTCAAACTCTGTGACGTATCGGCTTACGCGCTCGGTGATCTTGTCCTTGTTCTTTCTGAGCTCTTCAGACGCCTTTTGCACATACTCGCCAAAGTCGTCGGTCTCGGTGACCGTGATCGTGACGGTGTAGTTGCCTCTGCCAATGGGCACCCCGTTGGTAGAAACGGAGAGCGGAGGCGCTGGAATCCAGTCGGAGCTGAATACGGGCCTGTCATGGTCGGCGGGCTTGTTCTCGATCCTCTTGTTCTCGTCGAGTGAGTAATCGCCGATCTTCCACTCGAGATCCGCCAAGGTGGCTCTGTGCGACAGCGAGTTCTTGTCCGTCCAAGTAGCCTCGAACTTCACCTGAATGACGACATCGATCTCGCCATCCCCAGTGTCGGTAAAAAGGGGAAGTAGCAATCCGTAGAGCATGGCGCGATTCCACCAGCGAGTGTCGAAGACCTTCGCCATGCTCTTGTGGATCTGCATGCCGTTCAGATAGAGGCGAAACGCGTCGCCTGCACTCGAGGGCCGCAACTCGAAGTCGAACTCAGAAGCGGTGCTGCCCTCAGCCGTTCGCCGGAGCATGAGCATGTGGGGGCGAACCCTGAGGCTACTTGGGGCCCCGCCGACCACTTTGTAATCGTGATAGAACTCACCCGAGGCCTTTGCCGTGTAGGAGGCCGTGTATTCCTTCGCCTCAGCCTCCAACGCCTTATCAGCCAGATCGATCAGAACCCCAGCCGCGGTGGCCGCCGCTGCTGCCGCGCCACTCATTGGGACGATCTCAGGCGCCTTGGCCAGATTGGTGTTCTCCGAGACCTCGAGAGTCACCTCGACCTCGTCGTCGAAGTGCGACTTGGGATGGGCGGGCAGGAACACCTTGCAGCCAGACAGTGGCACGACCACTAGGCTGAGGTAGACGATCAACTGTGGACGCACGGGCACCTCGTATAGCTATTCTCTACAGAGGCGCAGGCTAGTCTCAGTGGCCTAGGAGCGACATCATCAACTCCTATTAGACGCGCCGCGTCACTTTTTCAGGGCCCTGACTTACGCTTGTCTCAGTTCCGAGAAGACAGATCGCCAGAGTCGGCGTCGCTAGACCTCGTCAACCGACTCGCTGAAGGCCGCGAGCACCGCCGGTCGCAGCCCCAAGCGCGTCTCCTGGCTCAGGGCCGTGAGCACCGGGGCGAGCTTGATCCCGAGGCCCAGGGCGCTGCCGCCCGCGCCTTGGGCCAGGCGGCTGGCGGCGTCGGCGGCGTTGGCCAGCTGGACGAACTCGCGGTAGCCCTCGGGGAGCTCGCCCTCGGGCTCGAACTCGCGGGCGACCTTGGAGAGCTCGTCGGCGTCGGGCGCGAGGGCCTTGGCCTCCGCCAGCGCGTCGGCGTCGCCCTCGTCCTGGTAGCGGGTCAGGGCGGCCAGGATCTCGCCCGGGAGCGACTCCTCGGGGAAGAAGGCGTCCCAGGCGTCGACGAGGTTGCTGAGCACGACCAGCCCCGCGCGCAGGACCGCCTCGGGGCCGCCCTTGCGCAGCACCTGCAGCCAGCGCTCGGGGTCGTGCTGGTCGAAGGGGAAGGGCGCGCTGCCGACCTCGGCCTGGGCGGCCTCGTCGCCGAAGAAGGCGCGGATCTCGGTCAAGGGTGAGAGCCCCGCGGGCGGGGGCGGGGGCTCGGCGACCGGCGGCTCGTCGAGCTTGCTCCAGGGCGCGTCGTCGACGCCCTCGAGGTCGGGGGCCTGCGCCCAGGGCACGTCGCTGGGCTCGGCGTCGTCTTCGTCTGCGTCTTCGCCCTCGTGCTCGGGCTCCGCGACGGGCGGCGGCCCGTAGGCCTCCTGGGGGCGGAAGCTCGGGCTCGCGCTCGCGGCCAGGGGCGAGCGGTGGGCGTGGACCCACTCCAAGCCGAAGGGGCCCTCGCCCGCCTCGCGCAGGAGGACCGACCAGGCGCGCCCCTGCTCGGCGCCCGAGACCCGGCGCTGCCACTCCTCGTAGAAGGCCTGGAACAAGCCCTCGCCGACCTGATAACCGGTGAAGCTCTCGACCCACACGGCCTGGAGCGGGTCGTCGACCGCCTCGTTGAAGCGGACCTGGAGCGCGAGCAGGCGCTTGCTCCCCTCCACGAGCCCCTCGCTGTCGGCGAGGCGGAAGCCCGTCGCCCAGGAGGCGCGGATCCGCTCCCAGGCCGGCGTGTTGTCCCCCAGGACCTTGCCCGCGCACCACTCGAAGAGGCAGCGGTGCAGGTCCTCGACCTCGGCCTTGCTGCGCCCGTAGAGGTCCAGCTCGTCTGACTCGCTCACGGCTCGATCTTCCTGGTTGGCGGAGGGGGAGCGGCCCAGCTTAGAGCCCAGCCCACCGGAGTGGGCGCGGCAGCTCGCCGCTCGCGAACTCCATGTGCAGCACGCGGCGGTGGCTCGCTCGCGCGGCTCGCCCGCTGGAGTGGACGAGCAGCGGGCGCATGGCGAGCACGTCGCCGGCCTCGGCCTGGACCTCTTCGCAGGGGCCCGCCGCGACCACGGCGTCGAGCTCGGCGCGGTCGAGCTTGCGCTGCTGCGAGCCCGGGACGACGCGCAGCGCGCCGGCCTCGGGGCCGCAGGGGTCGAGGTGCAGGCGGAGCGTGACCATGCGGGCCAGGATCTCCAGGGGCGGCTCGACGTGGACCACCCCCGCCTTCTCGGACCAGGGGCCATACCCCTCGAGCTCGACGCGCTCGGCGAGGGCGATCGTGCGGTCCTGATGCCAGAGCACCGGCCAGTTGCGCGTCGGCGTCTTGTCGAACCAGAGCAAGCGCACGAGGCGCGCCGGAGCGCCGAGGAGCTGCTCCGCGAGCTGGCCGAGTTCAGGGCTCTGGGCGAGGTCGGCCGCGGCGGGCAAGCGGCGCGCGATCTGACGTTCGTTACCGGTGAGGCCCGCGCGCTCGGCGCTCGCGACGAGCGCAGCGACGCGCGCCGGCGGGAGGGCTCCCGCCAGGAGGGAGTAGCCGCGCTCGGCGAGCTGCGCGCGGGCTGGGCAGGCTGTGGATCGAAGACGCGAGCTCAAGGTGCTCCTCCCGCCCCAAGCATGGCAAGAACCTAGCGCCCTCGCCGCGCCTACGACCGAGTCCAATGACCGACGACCGACGACCGACGACCGAGTCCGAGAG
>CALDQK010000825.1 GCA_937911525.1 uncultured bacterium | reverse complement strand
GGGCGGAGCTTGGGATGGGCCGGCGGCGCGGCCGGCTCGCCCCGGGGACCCCGCGCTCGGGGCTCGCGCCGCACGTCGAGGACCTGCTCGGCGCCTTGAACCTGCCCGGGCCGCCCGGCGCGTCCGAGCCCCACGAGCTGCGGCTGGACCCCCTGCGCAGCCCCCTCGATCGGCGGCGACAGCTGACCCTGGTCCGGCTCGACTCCCTGGGCGTGCCCTACGGCGAAGAGATCGCGGTCGAGGGGCTCGGCGGCGGGGAGGCGATCACGACGCGCTGGCGGGTGCGCTGGACCCCGCAGACCGCCGCGATGCTGGAGCTGGCCGGCCTGCGCGGCGTGACCCTCGAGCAGGCCTGCGCCGGCGAGCTGCGGGCCAGCCTGGTCCGGGCCGAGCAAGAGGAGCAGCTGACCGCGGACCTGCGCCTGCGCGCCGCCCAGCGCGCCGCGCGCTGCGGCTTGGTCGAGCTGGCCCAGGAGCTCCTCCGCGCGCTCGTGGGAGAGTTCGTGCAGGAGGCGACCCTGCCCGAGCTGCTCGCCGCGACGGCGCTGGTCGAGCGCGTGCTCCGCGGGCACGAGCCGGGGCTGCAGCCAGCGGGCGCACCGGGAGAGGGCTTGCCAGGGGCCCCGCCCGCCTTCCTCGCGCCCGAGGAGCTGCGGAGCGACCCGCTGGTCCGGGCCGCGATCGCGGCGCTGGAAGGGGTCGCGGGCTCGGAGGACGAGCAAGACGCGGTCGCGCTGCTCGAACTCGTGCGGACCGTCGAGCGCGAGGGCGTGCCCACCGGGCGCCTGGGCTGGACCCTGGACGGCATGGCGCGCGAAGGCTCGCCGCTGATCCAGGGCGCCGCCGGCGCCGCGCGGGTCTTGCTCGGCCGCGAGACCAGCGAGGACTTCGGCCAGCGGCTGGCGTCCTGGCTCGACGGCGCGGACCGGCGCGAGCTGCGCGGGCGCCTGCGCGGGGCCTTGCTCGTGGCCAGCACGCTCTTCGAGGCCGACCCTTCGCTCAGCGAGCCGCTCTGTCGGCGGATCGAGGAGCTGCCGGACGGCCCCTTCTTGCAGCGCTTGCCCGCGCTGCGCGCCGGGTTCGAGGTGCTCTCGCCTGCCGCCCGCGAGCGCTTGTTGGCGGCGCTGGGGAGCGAACACGGGGCGCTCGGGCAGGGGGCGCGGGAGCTCGAGCAGCTCGAGGTGGCTGCCGAGGTGCTCGAGGCCCACGCGCGCGCGGACCTCGCCGGGCGGGCGGCGCTGGAGGCGCTGGGGCTGGGCGACTTGCTCGGGGGGGACGGGAGCGGGGCCGGGAGCGGGGCCGGGGGCCTGGAGCCTGGGGCCGGGGCCGGGGCCGGGGCCGGGGGCCTGGAGCCTGGGGCCGGGGCCGGGGCCGGAGCCGGGGCCGGGGGCCTGGAGCCTGGGGCCGGGGCCGGGGCCGAAGCCGGGGCCGGGGGCCTGGAGCCTGGGGCCGGGGCCGGGGCCGGAGCCGGGGCCGGGGACGGGGCCGGAGCCGGGGCCGGGGGCCTGGAGCCTGGGGCCGGGGGCCTGGAGCCTGGGGCCGGGGAACCGGAGCCTCGACACCTGGGGGCGCCCGATCGGTGGCGCTTGATCCTTGGGCGGCAGCGGCGGCGGCTGGGGGTCGCGGGGCGGCGGGCGGCGCGCGCGTTGGACGAGCTCTATGGCCGCGGCGCGGGCGAAGGGGACCAGGCCCTCGACGGGAGCGGCGGCGGGCAGGAGGAGGGCTTCCCCACCACGCGGGAGTGGGCCGAGGAGCTCGAGGCGCTCTTCGGCGGGCAGGTCCGCGAGGAGGTCCTCGCGACGGCCGTCGAGCAAGGACACGTGGGCGCGGCCCTGGAGCTGAGCGAAGAGGTCCGGCCCTCGGTCGAGCTGTTCCAGTCGATGCTCGCGCTCAAGGGGACCCTCTCGGAGTCGCAGCTCGGTCGCCTGCGGCCCGTGATCGCGCGGGTCGTGGCGCAGCTGGTCGAGGAGCTGGCGGTGCGGCTGCAGCCGGCGCTGACCGGCATGGCCACGCGCCGGCCGACGCGCCGGCCCGGCGGTCCCCTCGACCTGAACCGCACCGTGCGGCGCAACCTGCACACGGTCCGCCAGCGGGAGGACGGCTCGCCGATGCTCGTGCCCGAGCGCTGGGTGTTCCGCCAGCGGGCCAAGCGGACCCTCGACTGGCGGCTGATCCTGGTGGTCGACGTCTCGGGCTCCATGGAGCCCAGCACGATCTACGCCGCGCTGATGGCCGCGATCCTGGCCGGGGTCCCGGCCTTGAGCGTCGAGTTCCTGGCCTTCAACACCGAGGTGATCGACCTCAGCGAGCGGGTGGACGACCCCCTCGGGCTGCTGCTCGAGGTCCGCGTGGGCGGCGGGACCCGGATCGCCAAGGCCCTGCGCGCCGCCCGCCAGCGGGTGAGCGTGCCGCAGCGAACCCTGGTGGTGTGCCTGAGCGACTTCGAGGAGGGGTGGGCCGTGGGCCCCCTCCTGGCGGAGGTCCGGGAGCTGGTCCAGAGCGGCGTGACCTGCCTGGGGCTGGCCGCCCTCGACGACCGCGGGCAGCCGCGCTACGCCAAGGCGATCGCGGAGGCGGTCGTCGCGGCTGGAATGCCGGTCGCCGCGCTCACGCCGCTCGAGCTGGCCCGCTGGGTCGGGGACCAGGTCCAGTGAGCCGACCGACGATCGCGCCCGAGCTGCTGGCTGCCCTGACGGGCGACGCGCCCAAGCGCCTGATCCGCAAGCTGGACGAGGACCCCCAGCAGGCCGCGGGCTGGGAGTGGGTCGAGGCCGAGGGGGCCTGGCGCGTGACCTCGCCCAAGGGGGAGGTGGTGGAGCTGCGCCACGCGCTCCTGAGCGAGCCCGAGCACGTCGGCTGCTCGTGCCTGCTCGCGCCGCGCTGCCTGCACCTGCTCGCGACGCTGAGCGTGCTCGAGCTGGCAGAAGAGGTGCCCGGCGAGGCGGACGCGAGCCCTGCGGAGGGCCCACCGCCCGAGGCCGGGTCCCTCGAGACGGGCTCCCCCGAAGCCGCGCCTGCTGGGCTGGCCTTGAGCGCGAGCCAGCGCGACGCCGCCGAGCGCGCCTGGCGCGCGGGCGTCGAGCTGCTCGTCAGCGGAGCGGCCGGCGCGGGCGCGGCGCTCCAGGCGGAGCTCCTGCGCTCGGTCCACGCCGCGCGGGTTCAGGGGCTGCACCGCTTGGCGAGCAGCGGCCTGCGCCTGGTGAAGGCGACGCGCGAGCTGCGCAGCAAGAGCGCGAGCGGCCAGCTCACGGCGCTGACCGACGAAGCCGCGCGCTGGCTGGAGGCGGCCTGGCTGCTGCGGCGCGAGGGCGGCGAGCTCGCAGGCGCGCTGGGTCAGAGCCGCCGCAGCTACGCCCAGGAGGGCAGCCTGCGCTTGTGGGGCGTCGCGAGCGAGGCCGTGCTCTCGCGCGGCGGCTACGCGGGCGTCGTGACCTTGCTCTGCGACGACGAGGGTCGCGGCTACACCCTTAGCAACGTGCGGCCCGGCGAGAGCGGACGCGCGCTGGGCGCCTACGACGCGGGCGCGGAGGTCGGCGACCTGGCCCTCTCCCACCGCGAGCTGGGGCGCGCGGGCTTGATCCTGCAGGGCGCCACCGCGAGCCAGGAGGGGCGCCTCGGATCTGGCAAGTCGGTCAAGGCGGTGCGCGCCTCGGGGGCGGCCTGGGGCGAGGTGCTGGCGCCCTGGCTGAAGCGTGCGCTCGCAGAGCAGGCGGCCGAGGCGGCGGCGGCGCTCGACCTCCCACCGGCGGAGCGACGCGCGGGGAGCGATCTGCTGGCGGGCGAGGCCCGCGTGCTCGGCGCGAGCGCGGCGGCCCTGTGGCTCGAGGCCTGGGCCGGCGAGGGGGCGCACCACACCCTCGAGGGCGTGGTCCTCAACCGCAGCCCGGCGCTCCCGGCGCTCGAGAACCTCAAGCTCCTGGCGCGCTCCCCCGGCCTGCGCCTGCGCTGGCTCGGGCGCTGCGATCCCCTCGTCCCGGGTCGAGTGGCGCTGATCGCGATCGGGCCCCCCGCGGAGGAAGAGTCGCCGCAAGAGGGTCCGCGCCTGGTGCTCCCCGAGGCCTGGGGCGGGCGCTGCAACCTGAGCCTCGATCGGCTCAGCGGAGCCAACCTGGAGGGGATCCAGCGCACCCCGCACCGCGTCGAGGCCAGCGCCAGAGAGGACGTCGACCCGCTGACCTTGGTGCGGCGGCGCCTGGAGCGCTTGGCGCTGGGCGGGCGCTCGACCTTGATGGGCGGCGTCCAGCAGAGCGTGGCGCGGGACCGGGCCCGCCTGAGCGGAGCGCTCTACGGCGCGGGCGGTGTGCTGCTCGGACGGCTGGCCGCAGCGGCCGCTGGCGAGGGGCGCCGCGTCGACGGAACCCTCTCGCCCCCGGACGTCGAGGGCCTGGGCCGCGCCTTCGTCGCGGCGGCGACCTACGAGCGCGCGGCCCGGCGCGCCCGCTGGGCCCAGGGCTGGGGCGCCTGCGCCGCGGGAGCGGACGCGTGAGCGACGAGGCCCTGCGCGCGCAGCAGCGGGCCGGCGGCGAGGACCCCCTCGCCGCCGTCGAGGGGCTCTACGGGCGGCTGCGCGCCGGGGACCTCACGCGCGAGCGCCTGCGCCTGGCCGCTGCCCTCGACCACGCGCCCGCGAAGGCCGTCCTGGAGCGCCTCGGCGAGGAGCTCCCCGAGCGCGCGCGCTTCGCCCTCGGGCTGGCGGCGCACGGGCGCGAGGTCCTGCTGCGGGCGGGGCTCCTCTTGTTGGAGCCCCACCTCGCCGACTGGCAGCGGGCCTTCCCCGACGACGGCGCGCCGCGGGCGGCCTGGTCAGCGACTCGGCGCTGGCTCGAGGCCGCGCCCGCGGAGCGTCCGGCCCGCGTCAGCGAGGCGATCCAAGCGGCCGAGCTCGCCGAGCGCTCCTCCCGCTACGTGCACCAGCACGAGGAGGACACGATCTGGGAGCTCTTCGATCGCGGCGAGAACGAGACGGCTGAGATGCCCCTGGCCTGGCACGGGATCGCGTCCCTCGCCGCTGCGCTGGCCCGCGCCACCGACGAGGGCGACCCCGAAGCCGTCGACGAGCTCGAGCGAGCCTGCTCCGCCTGTGACGAGGGCGAGGGGATCTACGACCACGAGAGCGACGACTACATCGGGCACATCGAGTCGGTCGAGCTCGACTTCGCCGCGATGGAGCGCTCGCTCCTGCCCTGGGTCCTCGACGGCCGCGAGACGCTCCTGGAGCGCGAAGCGCGCGGGGAGCGGGCGGCGCTCGACGAGGGCCAGCGCGCGCTGCTCGCCGCCTGCGAGGCCGAGGACTGGACCGAGCGCCTGGCCGCCGGCGGGGTCGAGCCGACCCTGCGCGCCGCGCTGACCTGCGCCGCCCGCGCCGCGCTCCACTGGGACGACCCCGAGGACGGGCGAGCCTGGCTGGCGCTGGAGCGGGTCCGCGCCTGGGTCCGCAGCCCCGCCTCGTCCCGCGAAGCGCTCGAGGAGGCGGTCGAGGTCTCCCTCGACGGCGCGGTCGAGGCCATGTCCGCGGCTCAGGCCCGCGGTCGCGCGAGCAAGCGGGCGGCGGCCTTCGCGGAGGCGGCCGCGCTGACGGCAGAGCTGGCGCTCGACGCCGACGACGAGGCGCGACGCGCGAGCGGGCTGCGCGCGGTGTTCGAGAGCGCGTCCGGCGCCGTCCCCGCGCTCAAGCTGCGGGCGGCGCTGCGCGAGGACCTCGCGGCCTGGCTCGAGACGCCCGAGGCCGACCCC
Organism: uncultured bacterium; assembly: GCA_937911525.1. Classification (GTDB taxonomy): domain Bacteria; phylum Planctomycetota; class J058; order J058; family J058; genus NORP233. The sequence continues at coordinate 10,315 of CALDQK010000825.1, read as the reverse complement.
CTCGGAGCCGGCTGGCAGGCTCCCTAGACTGGAGTTTCGCGCTTTCAAGGAAAGCAGCCCGTCCCGAGCTGTCGCTGGTGCGTCGTCGCCCAGGCGCTTCGGTTCACCGCAGAGGGCGCAGAGGACGCAGAGATTGCGCAGAGAGCTCCAAGCGGAGCGAACGCGTGGCCGGCGACGGCGGAGCACCTGCGCTACGTCCTGTGCGAGTGGATCACGAGAGACGGCCTCGCCGACCAGCCGCTTCTCTGCGAAACTCTGCGTTCTCTGCGTCTCTGCGGTGAATCGCCACGCACGGCCCGCTCGGAACCGCGAAACTCCAGCCTAGAGCTGCGGATCAACGACTTAGGGCGAAACCGAACCCGGACCCGGGGGGCCGTCTCTACGGGGTGACGTGGACGAGGAACTGATCCAAGAGGTGGAGCGGGCGCGAGCCGGCGAGCGTGAGGCCTTCGCCTACCTGGCGGCGGCCCTGCGCCAACCAGCCCTGCGCATGGCGCGTTCGATCCTGGTGGACCCCCACCAGGCCGAGGACGCCGTGCAGGAGGCCTGGCTGATCGCGCAGGAGCGGATCGCTCAGCTGCGCACCAGCGCGGCCTTCCCCGGCTGGCTGCTCGCGATCGTGCGCCGCGAGGCGCAGCGGATCGCGCGCCGGCGGCCGGACCTGCTCAGCGAGCCGGCCCGGGCGCCCGACCCGGGCCTCGGGCCCGAGGGCCTGGCCGAGGGCGCCGAGGTCCGCGCGACCCTGCGCAGCGCGGTGGCCGCGCTGCCGGGGCCCGCGCGGGTCGCGACCGAGCGCTTCTACCTGGAGGGGCTCTCGGTCAAGGAGACCGCCGCCGCCCTGGGCGTGCCCGAGGGCACGGTCAAGCGGCGCCTCCACGACGCGCGCCAGACCCTGCGCAGCCGCCTGGTCGGGCTGGCTCCTCGTCCCCCGCTCACCACCCCCCGCACCCACGCGCAGCCCCGCACCCAGCTGCGCCTGCCTCTCTAGGAGAACGACGATGGGAACCAAGAAGGACTGGAGCGCCCTGCTCGACGCGGCCGTGGCCGCCAAGGCCACCGACCTCCACCTGCTGCCGGAGCGCCAGCCCCACCTGCGCACGCCGGCCGGGCGGCTCGAGCCCCTCGGCGAGAGCGCGCTCAGCGGCGAGGAGATCGAGAAGATCGCCCGCCACCTCTTCGGCAAGGAGCGCCTCGAGCGCCAGCCCGAGCGCGGCGTGCTGACCCTCGGCTTCCGCCACGGCGAGGGCTGCATGGCGCGGGTCAGCGCGGCCAGCACCCGCGGCCAGCGGAGCCTCTCGGTCCGCCTCCGCTACGACCGCCTGCCGACGCTCGAGACCCTCAACGTGCCGGCGGTCGTGACCGAGCGCCTGCTGACGGCCAGCCACGGGCTGATCGTCGTCGCCGGCCCGCACGGCTCCGGCAAGACGACGACGCTCTACGCGCTGCTGGACTGGCTGAACCGCGAGCGGACCCTGCACATTTGCACGATCGAGGACCCGATCCACTACGAGCTCTCGCCCGGCAAATCCCTGGTCCAGCAGCGCGAGGTCGGGATCGACGCCCCCGACGTCGCCAGCGGGATCGCGGCCGCGATCGAGCAGGACCTCGACGTGCTGCTCGTGGGCGAGGTCCGCGAGCTCGAGGCGCTCTCGGCCGCGCTGCACGCGGCGCAGACGGGGCACCTCGTGCTGATGCAGCTCCACGCCGAGAGCGGGCGCGACGCGCTGGTGCGCCTGGTCGAGGCCGCGCCCGAGTCCATGCACCCCCTGATCCGGCGCGCCCTCGGCGAGTCGCTCCTGGGCGTGACCAGCCAGCGCCTGATCCCCAAGGTCGGCGGCGGGCGGGTCTCCGCGCTCGAGGTCCTCGTCGCCGACGACGCGCTCAAGCAGGCCGTCCAGGCCGGCGGCGACCTGAGCGGGCTGGGCGACAGCAGCTCGGTCACCCTGCGCGAGTCCGTGGACGCGCTCCACGCGGCCGGCCAGATCGACGACGCCTGGGCCGAGCAGGCGCGCGGGTGGGGGTGCTAGCTGAGGCTGCTCGGGCCAGCGCCTCCTGCCGCGCCGCCCCAGCGGGCTGGGCCTCGCTCCGGCGCTGCTCGACGCCTTCGGCGGGAGGCCCGATCCCGACGAGCCCGACCTGCGCTTCGCGCTGCGCGACGCCCATTACTCGCCCGAGCGCGTGCAGGAGATCGCCGCCGAACTCAACGAGTTCGAAGTCCCCGAGTCCTTCCCTGAGCTCTCCTGCGCCTTGCCGCACACGGTCGAAGCCTTTAGGGCTCAGCCCGAGGACCTGCCGGACGTGCTGGAAGAGGTGCAGGAGCTGTTCCTGCGGGCGGCCGAGCAAGGGCTCGCCGTTGACGTGCGCTGGCACCCAAACACCTAGTCATGGGCTAGTCTCGCGCTGGTGACCTACGAGTTCGTCGTCAAGCTGGCCCGCCTGCTCCTGCGCCGCTTCTTCCGCGAGGTCGAGGTCACGGGCCTGGAGCACGTGCCGAGCGATCGCGGCGGGCTCGTGGTGTCCTGGCACCCCAACGGGATCATCGACCCGGCCCTGATCCTGACCCACTTCCCCGGCCAGATCGTGTTCGGCGCCCGGCACGGACTCTTCAAGGTCCCGGTGATGGGCACCCTGATGCGCGCGATCGGGACGATCCCGATCTATCGCGCTCAGGACGCGGAGGGCGGCGACGAGGAGGCCCGCCGCGCGCGCAACCGGGCCTCTCTCGACGCGCTGGCCCAGGCCGTCGCCGACGGTCGCTTCTCGGCCCTCTTCCCCGAGGGCGTCAGCCACGACGACCCGCATTTCCACGAGATGAAGGTCGGCGCGGCGCGCCTCTACTACCGCGCCGTTCAGCTCACGTCCGCGGGGAGCCCGCCGCCGGTGATCATTCCGGTCGGGCTGCACTACGACGACAAGGCCAGCTTCCGCTCCAAGGCGCTCGTGGCCTTCCACCCGCCCCTCGAGCTGGACGAGGCGCTGCGCTCGGTCCCCGAGGACGCGCCCAAGGAGCTCTTCCACGAGCGCTGCTCCGCCTTGACCGACGCCATCGAGGGCGCCCTGATCAAGGCGGTCCACCCGACCGAGAGCTGGGAGGAGCACCGGCTGATGCACCGCGTCGCCAAGCTCTTCCGCGCCGAGCGCGCCAAGGAATTCGGCGCCCACGTCAGCGGCCCCGACATGCGCGAGCGCGAGGTCGCCTTCCATCGCGTGTGGGAGGGCTATCGCCTGCGGCGCCAGAGCGACCCCGCCGCGACCGCCGTGCTCATGGCGCGGGTGCGCGAATACGACGCCGACCTCAACAGCCTCGACCTCGAGGACACCGAGCTCGACCGCAGCCCCAAGCAAGGCAGCCTCGTCCGCGCGACCGGCCTGGTCCTGCAGCTGATCGGCCTCTACGTGCTGGCCCCGCCGCTGCTGGTCCTGGGGCTGGCCGTCAACGGGCCGCCCTACTACCTCGTCGGCTGGCTGGCCAACCGCCACGCCAAGCTGGTCAAGGACGTGGCCTCGCTCAAGTGGCTCTACGGGATCATCGCCTACCCGATCGCGTGGGCGCTGATGGGCGCCCTGGTGTGGTTCGGCTGGGTCAACCTGCACGAGCAGTACCCCAAGCACATCACCAGCTCCGCCGTGACGGCCACGCTGCTGACCCTGGTGTTCTCCTTCGTGGGCGGCTTCCTGGCCCTGCGCTACACGGAGCGCGTCCGCGAGACCCTGCGCGCGATCCGCGTCCGCCTGACCCGCGCCCGCTCCACCCAGACGATCGAGCGGCTCAAGCAAGAGCGCGGCGCGCTCTTCCAGGCGCTCTCGACCATGACCGAGGGGCTGGACTTGCCGGGCGAGGTCGGCCCGGACGGGCGGATTCGTTGAGCTCGTCTCCCGAGCTCGTAAGAGGGGTTGCAATGCGGGCACGGAACGCCGTCGGAGTCCTGCTGCTGGCCTGGGCGGCCGGCTGCTCGAGCCCCGAGCCAGCCCCTGCCGACCCCCAGCCCACCCCGGCCGAGACCACCCGCACGCGGGAAGCGGCCAGCCCCTCTCAGGGAGACTCCCTCGCCGACCTGACGCCGGACGCCCTCGAGCTGGCGGCCTACCTCGGCCACCCGCCGGCCCTGCAGGCGCTCGGCCGGGAAGCGCCCCCTCGCCTCGGCGAGACCAGCCGCTGGCTGCGCGGCCTCCGCCGCTGGGGGCCCGAGGTGACGGTTCGCGCCGCCGTCGCGCTCGGCCGACGAGCGCTGAGCTTTCACACTCACGCCGCCCCTCAGGCGGCGGTCGAGGCCGCGGAGGAGTGGGTTCGCGCCCCCTCCGCCGAGCAGGCCGCCAGCGCAGAGGCGGCGAGCAAGGTGGCGGAGGCGCACGGGGAAGCGCTCTCCAACTCCGGGCCGAGCGGGACGGAGGAAGAGGCCTTCCAGGCCTGGGAGCGCTCGCTGAAGGCGGCCTTCCTCTGCACCACCTGCGCGGAGCTCCCCGGCGTGCTGGCGCGCGGCGACGAGGAAGCGGCGACCCGCTATCTGCTCGCGCTGGTCGGCAGCGGAGCGTCCCTGGAGAGCGCTCGAATTCCGCTCTCGACCGAGGCCCTCGACGCGCTCAGCCCCGAGCAGAAGAAGGAGCTCGGCGCCGCGATCGCCACGATCCACGGCCCGAAGCGCGCGCTCACCAAGGAAGCGGGCGAGGGGCTGCGAGAGTTCCTGGCGGCGGCGAAGGAGCGTCAGCTCCTGGCCGAGGCGATCGCGCTGGAGCGAATCCGCCGCGCGCTCCTCCCCTGGGTCCTCGGCGCTCGAGACCCGGTCCGGCAGGCTCGCCCGGACGCGGACTGGTCCCGCTACGCTAGCGCCGCGACGACCTGGAAGGGGCTCGGGGCCCTCGCGGCGATCGACGCCGAGGACGCCGAGCGGGCCAAGCGGAAGGCCGAACGCGCAGAGGCGCGTCGCGCGCGCGGCGGGAACTAGCCCGCTGCTAGCCCGGTCCTCGCCCGCGGGGGCTGTAGTCGTAGACGCTGACCTCGACCCCGCGCGCTGAGAGCGTGTCGCGCAGGATCGGCTCGATGTGGTCCCACTTGCCCCCCGCGAGCCCGCAAGCGATCCGCGGCATGTGAACGCTCGCCCCGCGGTCCTGGGCGAACTCGGCCACGCGGCGCAGGCCGGCCCGGATCGCCTCGTAGCGGACGGGGGGCACGCCCTTGGACTTGCGGATCCCCTCCTGCCCGATCAGGTTCGCGACCCACAGCTCGGGCTCGACCTCGACGAACTGAACCTCGCCCAGCTCGAAGGGCGGGTCGCTCGCGGCGGGCTCCTTGCGCCAGGCCTTGAAGCGACGCTCGGGCTCGCGCCAGCGCTTGCTGATCGCGAGCACGAAGCCCTTGCCCCAGAAGCCGCGGTCGTTGGCGACGTGGACCAGCAGGCGGGGGCCGCTCCCCTCGGGCCGGGTGGCGTCCCCCTTCCGGTAACGGATCGGCGCGGGCTCGCCCCCGCTGGGCCAGTCGCCTTCGAGGTAGCGCTTGACCAGGCCCGCGTGGCTGAGGGGCTTGCCCAGGTCCTCCAGGTCGCAGTTGGTCTCGTAGTCGAGCAACACGACCGACTCCTCCGACTCCACCAGCCCGCGCAGCTCGGCCAGCTCGGCCTGGAGCCGGTGCTCGAGCGCCCAGCGGTAGGCCGGCAGGTAGATCTCGAAGCGAGCGGTGCGGTAGTCCAGCAAGTCGGCGCCGGCCACGCCGCGGCGGTGCCCCAGCACGCGGCCGAAGCGGCGGACCGTCCGCTTGAGGCCCTTCGTCGAGGTCAGCTCGAGCTTGCTCGGGTCGACGTCGCTCGACTCGAACACCTTCAGGCCCTGCCAGATCCCCTCGACCGACTGGCTCTCGACGCCCGGCGAGAAGGGGACCGGGATCCCGCCGAGGGGGAAGAAGGGGCTGAAGCGGACCCAGGGCGCCTCGCCGCGCGAGGTCAGGTCCAGCGCGCAGGCCTCGGGCCCGTAGCGCTTGGCGATCGTCTTGGGCTGCAGGCGGCGACTGGCGACGTGGAGGGACATGGGCACCTCGAGGGAGAAGCTCCCAGAAAGGCCCGCGCCGCGCGCCCTTCCAAGCCTTCCCGGGCCTTCCTAAGTCACGCGTCCGAGGGGGTCGCGCCGAACAGGTCCTCGAAGGTGTCGCGCACGCCGAGGGCGTTCTCCCAGCGGCGGACGAGCAGCTCGACGGCGAACAGGGCCAGGAGGAGGTGCAGGAGCCAGGGCGAGAGCTCGACGGTCCGGGTGAAGCTGGCCTGATCGGCGGGGACGGTGGCGCCCTCCTCGATCACGGCGCCGCCGGTGGTCTTGGCGACCCGCTCCAGCAGCTCGCGGTCGACCCAGCCCACGGCCGCCTCGGCGCTGACCTCGTGCACGTAGCCCGCCGAGACCATGTCGGAGCCGCTGCGGGCCCGCACGAGGTAGACCCCGGGCTGGTCGGGCTCGATCTCGTTCTTGTAGCGCCCCGGCCCGACCGGGTTCAGCCGCAGCCGCGTCAGGGGCTTCATTTGGCTGCCCAGGGCGCCGGCCGGGACGAAGTAGACGTCGGCCTCCACGTCCGCCGCGTTGCGGAAGGTGGCGGCGTCCTCGAGCGCGTCGACCTGGATCGTGAGCTTCTGGTCCTGCTCGCGCAGGCGGAGGTCCATGAACTGGCCCTGCGGCGCGCGGGCCATCTCGCGCAGGACCTGGCCCCAGAACTGGCTGTAGCCAGGCCAGCCGGCGACCCACAGGGCGCCCCAGCGCGACTTGCAGTCCGAGGTGAAGGCCGTGACCTTGCCCAGGCCGTAGCGCCAGTGCGCCAGGAGGGGGTCGCCGAGGTCCGTCACGAGGGGGACCTGGGTCGTCGCGCGCCGGATCGTCTTGACGTAGCCCAACAGGGGGCGCGCGCTCTCGGCGGCCCAGCCGGCGAGCATCGGGTGGCGCTCGACCTGCTGCGGCTGGAAGGTCTCCTCGCGCACCAGGCGGCCCATGTGGACCGCGGTGTCCTGGGTGAAGATCCGCGGGATCGCGCTCGGGTCGCTGGTCTCGTAGAACTTGCCGCCGCCCGAGCGGGCGATGTTGCGCAGGAGCGCGTTGTCGGCGCCCGCGCCCACGCCCACGGCCGAGACGGTGATCCCGTCGCCGAGCATCTGCGCCGCCAGCTGCTCGTAGCCGCTGCCCGAGGTCCGCCCGTCGGTGAGCACGATCGCGTGCTTGACCTTGGCCCGGGTCCGGCGCAGGGCCTCGTAGCCGGCGGTCATGCCGGGGTAGACGTTGGTCCCGCCGCCGGCGCTGAGGGTCGCGATCCGGCCGCGGATCTGCGCCTTGTTGCCGGCCTTGGTCATGGGCACGACCCACATCGCGCGGCTGTCGAAGGCGACCACCCCGATCGAGTCCTTGCGCTGGAGCATGTCGGCCGTGGCGACCGCGGCCGACTTGCAGATCTCGATCTTGTTGCCCGACATCGACCCCGAGCGGTCGATGATCAAGCAGATCGCGGTCGACATCCGCTCCTCGGTGTCGGGCGGCTGCATCTTGACCGGCAGGATGTCCTCGATCGGGGTCCGGTAGTAGCCGCCCACGCCGAAGGAGTTGATCCCGCCGACCATCAGGAACCCGCCCCCGAGCTTCTCCACGTAGTCGTGGATCGAGGACATCACCCGCTCGCTCAGGAGCCGGGCCGGGACGTCCGAGAGGATGATCCCGTCGTAGGCCGCCAGCTGCTGGAGCGTCTCGGGGATCCCCTCGGGGGGGCGGATCTCCAGCCGAATGCCCTCGCGCGCCATGGCCTCGGCCAGGTAGTGCGCCTCCTCGGGCATGCCCTCGACGTAGAGCAGGAGCGGGCGGCCGCGGACCTCGACCAGGGTCATGGCCTCGTTGTTCTGCCGGATCGCGTCGTCTTGGAAGCCCTCGATCCGCACCAGGTAGCGGTAGAGGTTCCGCTGCTCGGGGGTCCGCTTGAACTCGACGGTCTGGGGCTTGCCGACCTCGAGGGTCAGGGGCTGGCTCTCGACCTCGACCCCGTTCTCGAAGAGCTTGATCGTGCCGCTGCCCGCGGCGCTGCCCTCGACCTCGGCGAAGAGCGCGATCGAGGCGCCCTCGTGGCTGCGGGAGCGGCTGCTGCGCAGGCGGACCACGCGCGCGTCGGGCTGGGCCGGGCCGCGGTTGGGGACCACGTCGACCACGATCCGCTTCAGCGCGGCCTCGCGGGCGGCGGCCTCGAGGTCGCCGCGGGTCTCGAGCCCGTCGCTGACCAGCACCAGGCGCCGCCCGGCGCCCGGCGGGAAGAGGCCAGCCGCCAGCTGGAGCGCCTGGCTGAGGTTGGTCTGCGCGCCGTCCTCCTCGAGCAGGCTCGGGTCGGCCACGAGCGGCTGCTCGCGCTCGAGGGTCGGCGCGCGCAGCAGCTTGGGCGAGGCGCCGACCGAGAGCACGCCGGCGGGGGTCTCGGGAGGGAGGGCCTGGATCAGGCGGTTGACCTCGGCCACGGCGGCGGCCTGGCCGTCGACCCCCTGGCTCTGGCTGTGGTCGAGGACGAACACCACCGTCTGCTCGGCGTTCTGCTCCTCCATCGTCGGGTCGGCCAGGGCGGCGACCGCCAGCGCCAGCACGCCGATCCGGACCGCGCTCAGCCACACGCGCCGGCGGCCGGTCATGGGGTGCAGCGAACGCCGCGCGGCGAGCGCGACGAGGGCGGCCAGCACGGGGATCGCCAGCAAGAGCTCGGGGCGGGCCCAGGTCACTAGAACACCCCCGCCCTGTGGAAGAGCCACGCTTCGAGGACCAGCACGCACACCACCAGCACCAGCAAGAAGGGCCGCATGTCGCCGCGCAGCGCGACCAGCGACTCGCCGCGCGCTTCGCCGCTGAAGGTCAGCGGGTTGGGGTTGCCGAGCAGGTGGGTCTCGGCGCGGCTCAAGAGCGAGGCGCTGCCCTCGACGTCCCCGCAGCGGAAGAGCCCGATCCGGGCCAGCTCGGTCAGGTTGCCCAGGCGCTGCTCCACCTCGGGCTCCTGACCGGGCAGGCTCCACTCGATCGTCGGCGCCTCGACCTCGAGCAGGTGGCCGGTCCTCAGGTTGTTGCCCGTGCGCGCCTCCTGGCTGGGCTGGGTCAGCCACAGGATCGCGTTGCCGAGCATCAGCGGCCAGCTGGCCGTGTAGCCCAGGCGCTCGCTGCGCTGAGGGCTGCAGGCCAGGAGCACCAGGCGCTGGCCGCGCACCTCGCCGGCGCTCAGGATCGGACCGGCGGGGCCGACCCAGAGCGGCGCCCGCCTCGAGCACGACGGTCTGCAGGAGCGAGACGCGCCCGCTGGCCACGCCGTAGAGGATCGGGTGGCGCTCGTCGACGGCGCGCAGCGTGTCGAGCGGCAAGGGGCGCTCCAGCCGCGACGAGCGGAGGGGCCCCAGGCTGCGCGGCGGGTCGATCACGATCGCCTGCAGGCTCTCGTCCCAGGTCTCGGGCAGCCACTGATCGAAGATCACCACGTCGAAGGGGCGCCCGTCGTTGGGGGTCAGCGGCCACTTGTCGGGGGCGACCTGGAACACCTCCAGCTGGCCCATCTCGGAGATCGCGCTCAGGGCGAGCTGGGTGAAGGGGTCGGCGGTCTTGGGCGGGGTGACCCAGGCGGCGCGGATCGCGCGGGCCTCGGGGACGCGGGCGTGGACGACGTCGTCGCTCGCCAGCACGTCGCCCTCGGTGCGGAGCCGGATCGTGACCGTCGGCCCCTGGCTGGCGTCGACCGGGACGATCAGGCGCTCGGTGCCGCCGGGGGGGACGCTCAGGCTCTGGAGCAGGACCAGCTCGCCCTCGCGCAAGAGCTCGAGCTGGGTCTCGAGGGGCGCGTCGCCCACGGGCGCCGCCTGCAGCTCGATGAAGGCCTCGGCCTTGCCGTGCTCGAGGGGCTGCGGGCGCAGCTGGAGGGTCGTGATCCCGACGTTCGTCGGCTGCGCGAGCCCGAGGTTGATCGTCTCGACGCTGACCTGGGCCAGATCGCCGGCGGGCGGATCGGGCGCCGCGCCGCTGGCGACGGGCGCCTCGCTGGCCGAGCCGACCGGGGCCAGATCCGCGGGCGGCGCGTCGGCCTCGGCCGGGCGGTCCGTCAGGTGCCAGATCGTGGCCGGGGCCTCGAGCGCCGCCAGGCGACGGGCCAGCTCGAGGGCGGCCCGCGGCTCGCTCTCCAGGGGGCGGACCTCGACCTCCTCGAGCGCGCGGCGCACGGCGCGGCGGTCGAAGCTGTGGGGGAGCAGGATCTCGGGGCGGCGGTCGTAGCGCATGACCATCACGGCCACGCCGGGGGGCACGCCGGGGAGGCGCTCGTCGAGCCAGTCCTTGGCCCGCTGCAGGCGGG
>CALDQK010000824.1 GCA_937911525.1 uncultured bacterium | reverse complement strand
AAGAGCTCGGGCGCGAAGTGCTGGTAGACCTCGCGGAAGGCGTCGGGCTCGGCTCGGCGGCAGCGCTCGACCAGCGCGCGCTGGTCGACCTCCTCCGTCCGGCTGGAGCTCCGCTCTCTCATGGCTGCGATCGTCACATCCCCCTGTACGCAGCTCCACGCCCCGACCGGCAAGATTCGCCACAAGTCCTTACCCGGGAACGGCGCAAGGGTGCAGAGCCTGGGGAGAGCGCGTGCATTGGCCACCCCCCGCTGCTACACACAGGGCGTGCTCACCCTGAGTTGGACCGACGACGTCGACAGCCGCACCAACCGCTACGTGCGGCGTTGGATGCGCCACTTCCCGCTCCTGCGGGCGTCCTACGTCGAGAGCTGGTGGGAGGCGCTCCGCCACGCGGCCCTCCCGGGCGAGCTCCTGCCCCTCAGCGCCGAGCAGCGCGACCTCTTGATCGAGGACCACTGGCGCCGGGTCACGGGCCGCAGCGCGCCCTCGCCCTCGGCCTTCGAGGCGATCGTGGTCGGCCTCGAGGAGCGGATCCTCCGCGCCCAGCGCTTCTCGCCCACCGGCGCCGCCTTCGTGCGCCTCGGCTCGCGCGCCCCCCTGGACTCGGTCCAGGGCCTCGACGCCGAGTTCCAGGTCGACGGCGGGACCGAGGCCCTCGAGCTGCTCCTCGACAGCGAGCGGGTGTTCGACGACCTCTGCCTGGCGCAGGAGTGCCACTACGAGCCCGCGATCCTGGTCCGCCCCTGGCTCGACGTGCCCCCCGCCTCCGAGCTGCGCGCCTTCCTGCGCGGGCGCGAGCTGGTCGGGCTCAGCCAGCGCCACGCCTGCTCCCCCCTCCCGGTCCTGATCGCGCGCGCGGACGACTACGAGCGCCAGGTCCAGCTGCGCTGCGAAGAGCTCGCCGAGCGCTGGCCCCTCGACGACCTGGTCGTCGACTTCGCCTGCCTCGAGGACGAAGCCTGGGTGGTCGACCTGCACCCCTGGCTGCCCTGGACCGAGGGCGCCCTCTTCTCCTGGGAAGAGGACGACTTCGCCGACTACGCCTTCCGCTACCTCCGCCACCGCGAGCCCGGCGCCGCCTGGGGCGAGTGAGCGCGGGCGGGCCGTCTGTTGCTCGACGGGCGGGCCAGTTGAGCCGCGAGCGCGCCCCCAGTTGAGCCGCGAGCAAGCCCCCCTCAGACTGTGCGGCGGGGAGGACCACCATGACTCGAGTCGGGATCTCGCTGGCCGCGCTGCTCGCCCTCACAACCACAGCAGCGGCCCAGGAGCGCGAGGGCAAGACCTACGTGCTGGTGGTCGGCATCAACGACTACGCCGACGCCAAGGTCACTGACCTCAAGTTCGCCGAGGCTGACGCTCGAGCCGTTTACGACTTCTACGCTAACGACGCCGCCAGCCCGACCTCAGCCGAGCGGGTCAAGCTGCTCATCGGCGCGCAGGCCACTCAACGAGGCGTCCTCCGTGCACTGCAGAGTCACCTCGTGCGGCAGGCCGTTCGGCCAGAGGACACGGCGATTCTCTACTTCGCTGGCCACGGCTTCCTCGACGCTGCGGGCGACGCGTATCTGGCCTGCCACGACACCGAGGCCGATGGGCTCGCGTACAGTTCGATCAGCGCCATGCAGCTCCAGACGCTCTGGAACAGGATCGGTGCGAGACAGCGGATCCTGATTGCCGACGCGTGCCACAGCGGAGCACTAGCCGACATCCGCCCCTTCGGTGGAGTTGGGAAGCGCGTGTTGCCCAAACCGCGGGCTAATGACACCCGACGCTCCCTCGTGATCGCCGCCGCCAGCAACAATCAGTTCAGCGTCGAGGACAAACAGGCCAAGCACGGCGTCTTCACAGCAACCCTGCTCGCTGCCCTGCGCGGCAGAGCCGACGAGAACCGAAACAAGGTCGTGACAGCGGCCGAACTGCGGAACTACCTGGAACGAGAGGTTCCGATTCGCGCGCGGACCCAGGGTGGTGTGCAGAACCCGGTCGTGACCCTGCATGGCGGAGTCGCCGGCCTCGGCATGAGCCGACCCGGCGCGGGACCAAGACCGCTGAGCAAGAGCGAAGCCAGGGCGAAGCTAGAGGCGGAGAAGCGGGCGATAGCCGAGGCTGAGCGACGCGTCGAGGCTGAGCGACGCGCCAAGGCAGAGCTGGCAGCGGTAAAGGCCAAGGCCGAAGCCGCAGAGCTGCGACAGAAGGTCGCCGAGTTGGAGGGCAAGAAGGCCGCCGCGGAGAAGGCGAGACTGGAGGCCAAGGCGGCTCGACAGCGCGAGCGCGAGCTGGCGGCGAGTTCGAAGAGTGGCAGTACGAGTGATTCGCTGCCAGTGCCCTACCAGGCCGGCGATTACCTGTCAGCCGTGGAGAGGGCCAAGGCCCTGAGTGATTTTCGCTACGTCCAGACACGTAGGTTTACCTGTGGGTCCATTAGCCATGAGGTTGCCTGCTTCCGGCACACCAAGACGGGCCTGTATTTCCGCTTGGTCCCGGGCGGGAGCTACCTGCGCGAAGACAAGAAGACAGTCACGGTACGGCCGTTTCTGTTGTGCGCGACCGAGTGCACGCAGGAGGCATGGAAAGCGGTCATGAGGAGTTCCATTCACGACCTGCAACGGAAGCACAAGCCGCGATATGTGAGTTTGGAGTTGAGCGGTTTGGGCCCCAAACAGCCGATGTACTTGGTGGATTGGGCGACCGCCAAGGAGTTCTGCCGGAGGAGTGGGCTAAGACTTCCCAGCGAGTCGGAGTGGGAATACGCCTGCAGGTCGGGGTCGCGCGGACCCTACGCCGGAGGCGACCGCGATGCCGCACTGCTGCGGCTGGGATGGTTTCTTCGCAACTCGGGACACAGGCTCCTGCCAGCCGGCACGAAGCGGGACTTCAAGAAGATCAGGGGCGAGTGGGGCTGCGGGACCCACGTCGTTGCCGAGAAGCTACCCAATGCATATGGACTCTTCGACATGCACGGCAACGTTTGGGAGTGGTGTGAGGACGCGTTCACGGACAACTACCAGGGGGCTCCCAGCGACGGCAGCGCATGCACGAACGGAACCCGAGCGAACTGCCGCACAATCAGGGGTGGCTCCTGGAGAGACCCCGCCACGGCCTGCCGCTCCTCTGTCCGGGACGGTGTTCCGCCGAGCGTCTTGGGGGGGCACTTGGGCTTCCGCCCCGCAAGGTCGCTGGACTGATAGCAAGCGTCTGGTTTCGTTTGGGCCGGCTGGCCGCTCGCGCTCGGCTGCGCGAGCACGCCAAGCTGCACTGCCGCGTGCGACTTGGCGCAAACGCTTTGGCGACTCTGCGCTGAAACAGATCTCGCTGCGCCGCTCTCACTCCTCGCGGCTGATCACGCGGTAGGCGCAGGGCACCACCAGCAGCGTCAGCAAGGTCGAGGAGAGCAGGCCCGAGATCAGGGTCACCGCCAGGGGCGCGCGCAGCTCGGCGCCGTCGCCGGGGACCAGGACCAGCGGGAGCAGGCCCAGCACGGTGGTGGCGGTGGTCATCACGATCGGGCGGAGGCGGTCGCTGCAGGCTTCGACGAGGGCGTCCTGCAGGGCCGACCCGCTGCGGCGGAGCTGGTTGACCCGGTCCACGAGCAGGATCGCGTTGTTGACCACGATCCCGGCCAGGACGACCACGCCGATCAAGACGACCACGCTCAGGGGCGTGTCGCTCAGCCACAGGCCGAGGGCCGCGCCGGCGCCCGCGAGAGGCACGGCGCCCAGAATGATCAGGGGGTGCACGAAGGACTCGAACTGGGCCGCCAGGACGAGGTAGACGAGCAGCACCGCGAGGCCGATCGCGAAGGCCAGCCCGCGGAAGGCGGCGCCCATCTCCTCGGCGCTGCCGCCGAGGTGGGCGAAGGTCCCGGGCGGGAGGTCGAGCTCCCACAGGAGCGCGCGCACGTCCTCGGCGGCGCCGGCCAGGTCGCGCCCGGCGACCTCGGCCCGCACGACCGCGACGCGGCGCTGGCCCTCGCGCCGGATCTCGGCGGGGCCGCGCTCGACGATCACGCGCCCGACCGAGCGGAGGCGGATCGGCGGCGCGCCGGGGGGCGAGACGATCACGCGCTCGAGGTCGGCCACCGAGGCGCGGGCCTCGGGCGAGAGCACGACGCGGATCGGCAGGTCGCGGTCGCTGCGGACCAACTCGGTCTCGACGCTGCCGCGCACGGCCACCTCGAGGGCGCGGCTGACGCTGGCCGCGTCGAGCTCGTATTGGGCCAGCTTGCGCCGGTCGAGGCCGATCCGAATCTCCGGCCGCCCGCCGCGGGCCGAGGAGCGGAGGTCGGTCAAGCCGGGGACGGCGGCCATGGCGGTCAGCACCCGCTCGGCCCCGCGCTCGAGCGCGCCCAGGTCGCGGCCTTCGACCAGCACCTCGAGCGGGGTCTGGACGCTGACCAGCCCCGCCTTGCGGAACACGGGCGCCAGGAGCCCGGGCTCCTCCAGGACCCGCCGCCGCAGGGCCTCGCGCACGCGCGCCTCGCCGGCCGCCCCGGCGCCGGGCCGCAGCCGGACCAGCAGCTGACCGACGCTCTCGCGCAGCTCGTCGGGCTCGCCGGCGCGGCTGATCGAGCCGGCGGTCGAGAACACGGCCTCGACCTCCTCGAACTCGGCGGCCGCCTCGGCGACGCGCGACAGGGTCAGGTCGGTCTGGCGCAGGCTGGCCCCGCGCGGGAGCGAGAGCTCGAGCTGCACCAGGCCCGGGTGCATGTCAGGCAGGAAGTCCGCGCCCAGGCGGGTCGCCTGATAGAGCGAGACCGCGGTCAGCCCGGTCGCCAGCAGCAGCAGGGTCCGCGGCCGCGCCAAGGCGCCGCGCAGGACGCCCGGGTAGGCCGCCGCCAGGCGCTCGTAGAGCAGCGCGTGCAAGAGGCGCAGGGGAGTGAGCAGGACATGGACCACCTGCCCCAGCCAGCGCAGCGGCCGCTCGAAGACCTCGGTCGCGGCGAGCATCGGGATCACCGAGAGGCTCGCGACCAGCGAAGCCAGCAGCGCGAACACGATCGTGAAGGCCTGATCGCGGAAGAGCCGCGAGGCGATCCCCTCCACGAACACCACCGGCAGGAACACCGAGAGCGTGGTCAGGGTCGAGGCGATCACCGCCTGGGACACCAACCCGGTCCCGCCGATCGCCGCCTCCGCCCCAAGGTCCACCCCACTCCTGCCCGTGCCCGACTCACCGTCTCCGGCCCCGGCCCCGTCTCCGGCCCCGGCCCCGTCCCCGTCCCCGTCCCCGGCCCCGGCCCCGTCTCCGGCCCCGGCCCCGGCCCCGTCCCCGTCCCCGTCCCCGTCCCCGGCCCCGGCCCCGTCTCCGGCCCCGGCCCCGTCTCCGGCCCCGTCTCCGGCCCCGTCTCCGGCCCCGGCCCCGGCCCCGTCTCCGTCCCCGGCCCCGTCTCCGGCCCCGGCCCCGGCTCCGGCTCCGTCCCCGGCCCCGCCCCCGTCTCCCTCTCCGTCCTCGCCTGCCATGGCCGCCGCGGCTTCACCCAACGCCGCCGCGATCCCCGCCCGACTCGTCGTCAGCGGCTCACTCGCCTCGGCGCCCGCGCCAGCCCCCGCGCCCCCGCTCGCCCCAGCGCCCTCACCCTCCCCAGCGCCCTCACCCGCCCCAGCGCCGCCGCCCTCCAGCCGCGCGCGCTCGGCCGCGATCGACTCCAGCACCACGATCGCGTTGTCGACGAGCATTCCGATCGCGAGCGCGATCCCCGAGAGCGACATCACGTTCAGCGTGACGTCGAAGGCGCGCATCAACAGGAAGGTCGCCACCAGCGAGAGCGGAATCGCGAAGGCCACGGTCAAGGTCGCGCGCAGGTCGCCCAGGAAGAGCAGCAGCACCAGCACCGCCAGCACGCCGCCGGTCCAAGCCGTCGAGGCCAGGTCGTCCAGCGCCGAGTGAATGAACGCGCTCTGGTCCGCGGTGACCACGTGGTCCACGCCGTCCAGCAGCCCGCCCTGTCCGCTGAGCTGCTGCAAGCGCGCCCGCGCGCTGCCGGCCACGGTCACGGTGTTCTCGCCCGAGGCCTTGAAGATCGCCAGCTCGACGGCCTCGCGCCCGTTCAGGCGCGTGATCACCTCGCGCTCCGCCGTGCCGCGCTGAACGGTGGCGATCTGGCGCAGCCGGACCGCGCCGCTCTCGCGCTGGGCGATCACGACCTCGCGCAGCTCGTTCAGCTCGCGCAGCTCGTTCAACGTGCGCACGCGATACTGCAGCTTGCCCTCGGTCAGGGTCCCGCCCGCGAGGTTCACGCTCTCGGCGGCCAGGCGCGTGCCGATCTCGTCCAGCGTCACCCCGGCCAGCTCCGCCGCGCGCGGGTCGACGTGGACCAGCACCTCCTCCAGCAGGCCGCCCTGGACCCGGGCCGCGGCCACGCCCTCCAGGCGCTCGAGCGCCGGCTTGAGCCGGTCCTCGGCCAGGCGACGCAGGCCGATCAGGCCCTCGCTCCCGCCGGCCTCGCGCGGCGAGAGGGCCACCCGCAGGATCGGCTCCAGGCCGGGGTCGAAGCGCAGCACGCGCGCCGCCTCGGTGCCTTCGGGCAGCTCGACTTGCTGCAGCTTCTCGCGCACCTCGAGGGCCGCGACGTCCATCCGCGTGCCCCAGCGGAAGAGGAGCGAGACCCGGGCTCGGCTCGCGATGCAGGTCGAGCGCAGCTGGACCAGGCCCTGAGTGACCGAGACCGCGTCCTCGATCGGGCGCACGACGAGCGACTCGACCTCCTGGGGCGAGGCGCCGGCGAAGGGGACCTCGATCGTGATCGCGGGGTAGGAGAGATCCGGCAGCAGGTCGAGGGGGACCTTCTGCAGCGAGAGCAGGCCGAACAGGAACACGCCCAGGGCGGCCATGACGGTCGCGACGGGGCGGCGGACGGTGAGGGCGGCCAGGCTCACTTGACGCTGCCCCCGAACCAGCGCCGACCGAGGCGGCGGAGGTCGAAGCTCGCGGCCAGGGCGGCGGGCAGGACCAGCAGGCTGAGCGCGGTCGAGACGACCAGGCCGCTCGCGACCGCGAGCCCGATCGGGCCGTAGACAGCGGCCCCGCTGTCGCCGCGGAACAACTCGGGGAAGAGGTGCTGGCCGACGATCGGCAGCAGGCCGAGCACGGTGGTGGCGGCGGTCATCACGATCGGGCGCAGGCGGTCGGCGCCGGCCCGGCGCAGGCACTCGGTGTCGTCGTGCCCCTCGGCGCGCAGCTGGTGGACGCGGTCCACGAACACGATCCCGTGGTTGACCACGATCCCGATCAGGATCATGAACCCGATCCAGGCCATGGAGCTGAGCCGGGTCTCGGTCAGCCAGAAGGCCCAGGCCACGCCGACCATGGCGAAGGGGACCGTGACCGCGATCACGAGCGCGTCCACGGTCGACTCGAAGAGGCCGCTCAGGACCATCAGCACGAGCAGGAGCGAGAGCCCGATCATCCAGGGGTTCTTGCCCTCCTCGCTGCGCCAGCGGCGCAGGTCTCGGGCCAGGGTGAGCGAGACCCCGCTGGGGAGCGAGATCCCGGCCAGGCGCTCCTGGACCCTCGCCGTGACGGTGCGCACCGAGGCGCCCTCGGTCACGTTCGCGGTCACCGTCGAGACCGCCCGGCGGTCCTCGCGCTGGATCTGGCGCGGGGCGGGGACCGCGCCCAGGCCCGCCACCGAGGACAGGCGCAGCCGGGTGCCGACCGAGGCCCCCGACTCGCGGGTCACCTCGAGCTGGCCGAGGGAGCCGCGCCCCGCCGACTGGCCGCTGAGACGGACCACGACCTCGATCTCCCGATCGCGGGTGCGGAGGTTGGTCACGGCCCGCTCGCTGAGGGAGCTCGCGACCGTGCGCCCGACCTGCTGGGCGCTGACGCCGAAGCGCGCGCCGGCTTCGCGGTCGGGGCGGACCTCGATCCCGCCCGAGGCCAGCTCGTCGCCGAGGCTGACCTCTTCGACGCCCTCGACGCCCACGAGCGCGGCCGCGACCCGCCGCGCGGGCTCACGCAGCTCCTGGCTGGAGCGGCCCTGGACCTGGATCGTGACCGCCGAGCTGCGCCCGCCGCGCCGGCTGGCGCCGAGGCTGATCACGACGCCCGGGATCTCGGGGAGCAGCCTGCGCAGGCGCTGGCGGACCTCACCCAGGCTGGGGCGCTCGCCAGGACCCTCGTTGAGCAGCAGCTCGATCTCGTCCGACTCGCCCCCCCAGCGGCGACGCTGCGACTGGGCGTCGGGCTGGAGCTTGAAGGTCGTCGTGAGCGAGCGCAGGTCGAGCTCCTCGCGCTTGGCCATGATCCGCCGCTCGAGGTCGTCGAAGAGCGCGCGCCGCTCCTGCTCGTCGTAGTTGCGCGGGACCTGGATCTTGATGTCGACCTCGCGGTCGCTGTCGCCCATGCCCCAGCTGCGCTCGACGGTGCTGAAGAAGTGGTGGATCTGCCAGCCGCAGAAGGGCAGCACCAGGACCAGGACCGCCCAGCGCCAGCGCAGGCTGCGCTCGATCAGCCAGGCATAGGCCCGCTGGATCGCGCTCGGGCCGCGGGCCGGGCGCGGCGGCCCCAGGAAGCGCGCCGCGAGCAGGGGCACGACCGTCAGGGCCACCCACAGCGAGGCGAACACGGTCACGCACACCATGATCGCGAGGTCGGCGTGCCAGCGCGCGCCCTGGCCCGTGCCCGAGAGCAGGGGCACGAACACGATCAGGGAGGTGACCATGCTGGCCGAGATCGCGGCGCTGACCTCGGACGCGCCGCGGGCGGCGGCCAGCTTGGGGTCGAGCCCCTGATCGCGCAGGCGGACCACGTTCTCGAGGACCACGATCCCGTTGTCGACGACCAGCCCGATCCCCAGGATCAGGCCCATCAGCGAGACCACGTTGAGCGTGGTCGTGATCGCGCCCGCCTCGCGGAGCAGGAACACCAGCGCGAAGCTGACGATCACCGAGCAGGGGATCGTGAGCGCCACCACGAAGGTCGGCCGCAGGCGGCGCAAGAAGAGCAGCAGCACGCCGCACAGGAGCAGGCCGCCGAAGAGCCCGCTCTCCTGCAGGTTGTCCAGGCGCGCGCTGATCCGGCTGGCGTCGTCGGAGAAGATCTCCATTCGGAAGCCGCGGCTGAGCGGGCTCTGGGCCAGAGCCTCGACCTCGGCGCGGACGCGGGTGCACACCGCGACCGAGTTCTCGCCCGACTCCTTGCTGACGCGGAAGGTCAGGGCCTCGCGCCCGTCGAGGCGGGTGATCCGCTCCTTGGGCTCCTCCTCCTCGACGACCGTGGCCAGGTCGCCCAGGAGGTGCTCGCCCAAGGGCAGGGCCGCGACGGCCTCGGCGTCGCCCAGCTCGCCCAGGACGCGCACCGAGAGCACGCGGCCCCCCGAGCGGAGGTCTCCAGCCGAGACGTTGCGGTTGCGCGAGCGCAGAGCGCTGGTGACCTCGTTGGCGGTCAGGCCGGCCTGGGCCAGGCGCTCGCGGCGGAGCTCGACCAGGACCCGGCGACGGGTCAGGCCGCGGACCTCGACGTTGCTCACGCCCGAGAGGCGCGAGATCCGCGGGAGGACGATCTCGTCCACGAAGTCGGGCAGGCGCTCCTGGTCGGCCTCCTCGATCGCGGTCACGCGGAAGCGCAGGACGGGGCGGTCGGTGCTGCGCCAGCGGCGGACCTCGACCCGCCCCAGGTCCGCGGGGAGCTGAGCCCGCGCGCGGTCGATCCGCTCGCGCACGTCGAGGGCGGCCTGGTCGACGTCGACCCCGCTCTCGAGCTCGACCCGGACCGAGGCGCCGCTGGCGGTGGCCGTCGAGCTGAGCGACTCGAGCCCGGTCAGGGAGGCCAGCTCCTCCTCCAGGGGCCGGCAGATCGTGCGCTCGATCTCGCGGGGCGAGCTGGAGCGGTAGGTCGCCTGGACCGTGAGGGAGCGCCCCTCGATCTCGGGCAGGTAGGCCACGGGCAGGCGCGTGAGCGAGACGAGACCCAACACCAGGGCCGCGACCACGCAGGTGACCGTGGCGACGGGGCGTCTCAAGACCAGCTCGGGCAGGGTCATGGGCCGCGCAGTGTCGCAAACGCCACGGGGCAGGCCCCGTGCCAAGGACCGTCTCGGGAGTGTAAAGTTCGCACCCTGTCCGATCGCGGCGAATCGCGTCGAGGGCGGGCTCGTCGTTAGGATCGCGCAGCGACGATCCGCAGGATCCTGCCCTCGCTCTCCTGGAGGCGACCCCCATGACCCAGCGCACCCTGACCCAGCGCACTTCCTTGCTCGCGACCGCCCTGCTGGCGCTGCCGCTCCTGCTCCAGCCCCTCGGGGCGCTCGCCGGAGACGACATCGACCGCGGCGACGTCAAGAAGGCCTTCCGCTCCGGCGACAAGGAGAAGGTGACCGAGGTCCTGAGCGGCCTCGCGGGCAAGCTCGACAAGAAGACGGTCAAGGCGGTGATCGACGACTCCAAGCGCCTGCGCGCGCTCGGCGTCTACGACCAGCTGATCACCACGCTCCGCACCGCCGAGGGGGACGCCCTCGACGAGCTGCTCAAGGCCTACAAGAAGCAGAAGAAGAACGGCGCGATCCGCTTCCTGGTCCTCGACGCCGCCGGCGGAATCGCCGATCCGCGGGCCGAGGAGCTGCTGGTCCAGGCGGCGACCAAGGACAAGGACATGCCGATCCGGGTCCTCGCGATCCGCCTGCTCGGCAAGCGCAAGACCAAGAGCGCGGTCAAGGCGCTGATCCCGCTCCTGATCGAGCTCGAGGGTGAGGAGGACAGCGAGCGCCTCCAGCGCGAGGTCAACGGCGCGCTCTCCAACCTGACCGGCGAGGACATCACGGTCGGCGAGGACTGGCAGAACTGGTGGGGCAGCCACGAGAACGACTTCGCGCCCAAGGGCGAGGACGGCAAGACCGCCGAGCGCGGCAACCTCCTCGACCGGATGGCCAAGGACCGGCCCGCCGAGCTCAAGACCCTGACCCGCATGAAGGGCGGGCAGCTGGTGGTGGTCAAGGGCAACGACAAGGTCCAGCTCGCGCTCAAGGCCCTCGACCTGAAGTACGAGGAGGTCGAGCGCCCCGCCCTCGAGAAGATGAAGCTCGACCCGGTCAACCAGATCGTGCTGCTCAACTGCCCCGGCTCCAAGAGCTTCAGCGAGGCCGGGATCCAGCAGATCCGCAAGTTCGTGGCCGAGGGCGGCTACCTCTTCTGCTCCGACTGGGAGCTCGGCAAGACCCTCGCCAAGGCCTTCCCCGAGGCCTGCCAGTTCCTCAAGGAGTCGCCCAAGGGGGACACCAAGGACGTCAAGATCTTCCCCTTCCCCCAGGGCGCCGAGCACCCGCTGATGCGCGACGTGTTCCCCTTGAACACCTTCACGACCGCGGGCTTCGCCTGGAAGCTCGAGGGCCGCAGCCACCTGGCCAAGATGACCCCCGGGATCGTGCCCCTGATCAGCTGCCCGGACATCAAGGACCAGGGCACGACGATGGTGGCCTTCACCTTCGCCTTCACCTCCAAGCAGGGCGGTCGCCCGGTGACCGGCGGCGCGATCAAGAAGCTCAAGCGCCCGCCCGGGCAGGTCCTGTGGGTCAGCAGCCACTTCAAGCTGCAGAAGGACCCCGAGGGTGACGGCTACGCGCTCCAGCAGCTGCTGCTGAACTTCATCCTCGAGAAGCAGAACCAGGCCAAGCGCTTCAACTAGTTGTTCGAGCGCGCGCGCGAACGAGACGAAGCCCTCGGGCGGCTCCTGGTCGAACAGGAGGCGCTCTCGCGCGAGGACCTCGCGGCGCGCCTGGCCGAGGTCGAGGCGCGCCGCGCCACGACGCCCGGCGCGAGCCTCGCGGGGCTGCTCCTCGAGCGACAGGCGGTCTCGCCCGCCACGCTCGAGGCGGCGCTCAGAGGTGAGGGGGTCGCTCCCCCGCGGGAGCCAGCTGGCCGCCTCGGGCCCTACCGGCTCCTGCGGAAGCTCGGCGTCGGCGGGATGGGCGCCGTCTACGAGGCCGAGCACGTCGAGAGCGGGGTGCGAGGGGCGCTCAAGACGATCCAGCCCGCGCTCTTGAGCGACGTCGACGAGGAGGAGCGGCTGCGCTTCTGCCGGGAGGCGGAGCTCCTCGCCCGCCTGGATCACCCCGGCGTCGTCGCCGTCCACAGCGCGGAGCTCGGCGGCCCGCGACCCTACCTCGTGATGGACCTCGTCAGCGGAGAGTCGCTGGCGGAGAGGCTCCGCGGCGGACCCCTGGAGATCGAGGAGGCGCTGCGCGTCGTGAGGGAGCTGGCGAGGGCGCTGGGCCACTGCCACGCGCAGGGGATCCTGCATCGCGACCTCAAGCCGGCCAACGTCGTCCTCGACGAGCGCGGGGCGCCTCGCCTGGTCGACTTCGGCCTGGCGCTGGCCCTGGACGCGGCGCGCCTGACCGCGAGCGGAGTCGTCCTCGGCACTCCAGGCTCCATGGCCCCCGAGCAGGCGACCGGTTCCGGTCGGACCGACGTTCGGACCGACGTGTATGGACTGGGCGCGCTCCTCTTCGAGCTGCTCTGCGGGCAGCCTCCCTTTCGGGGAGCGAGCCTCTTTCAGACCCTCGATCAGATCGTGCGCCAGCCCCCGCCGCACCCCAGCGCCCTGCGGCCGGGAGGGCTCCCGGCGTGGCTGGATCGGGTCGTCCTTCGCGCGCTGGCCAAGGAGCCCGAGCAGCGCTTCCCCGACGTCGCGTCCTTGGCGGCGGCCCTCGCTGCACCCCAGACTCAGGCACGCAAGGCAGTCGGCGCGGGCGCGGTGCTCCTGGTCGTCTCGGCGATTGCCCTGGGCGCGCTCCTGAGCAGGAAGAGGGGCCCCCAGCCAGGTTCTTCACCGGGCCAGGTGGCCAGCCAGGCTGCGGCCGCGCAGACCCCCGGAGAGGGCGGCCCGCACCCCGCTGAGGGGCTGCAGCGCACCTTCTCCGCCGGACGTCACGCTCAGCTCCGTTACCTGGCCGGAGGAGACCTGCTCTGGTGGCGCGAGAACGGCCCCCAGCGAGAGGTCGGAGTCCTCCCGCGAGGGCGAGCCTGGGGCGCTCCGCCCAAGCTCCTCCGTGAGCTCCAAGGACGGGTCAGCGGCGCCGTCAGCCCCTCGCGCGCGCGCTGGGTGATCGGCTGCGAGCCCGGCCTGCTCTTCTACGACGGGTCCGAGCTGCGGACGATCGAGGGGCTCGCGTCCCCCTACTCGCTGGCCTTCGTCAACGAGCGGCTGCTGGCGATGGGGCAGGCGGGTCCGGTGCTCCTCTTCGATCTCGAGCGGGCGGAGGTGGTCGCGGAGCTGCCCCTACCAGCTGGCGCGCTCTCCGCGATCCGCTTGGCCGGAGGGGGCGGCTACCTGGCCGCCGTCACGAACGGGACCGAGGACCGGGGGGGGCGGGCAGACTTCTGCTGCTGGCGCGTCTCGGAGTCCGGCGGGAGTGAGCGCGCCCAGCTGCTCGAGCTGGCCGGGCTGGGCTCTCGCGAACGGGGGCGTCCGCACTCGGTGGCCATCTCCCCAGACGGGACGCGACTGGCCCTCGGCAACAAGATGGGCGCGCTCCTGGAGGTCGAGCTCGGCAGCGCGGAGCGCGCACGCCGGCTCGGGTCACCGCGCAAGGGGGTCCGCTCTGACTTCGTCCTCTCGACCGCGCTGGCGCACGACTCGCAGGTCGAGGCGGTCTGCTACTCCAGCGACGTTCGTCGGCTCTACTCCGCCTCGGCGACCAACAGCCGGTCTGCCTGTGACATGGCCATTTGGGACATCAGGACCGGCGAGCTGATCGGACGGGTCGCCGAGCAGCAGGCGTCGTTGGCTGGGGTCGACGCTGGCCCGACCGGCGCGGTGCTGCTCTGGGACGGGTGGGGGAAGACCCGCAGCTTCCTCCCCGAGGACCTCACCCAGGCGGCGGGGCGCTGAATCAACTCCTCTTGCGCGGCGGCGGCTTGAACTCGAGCGGGTCCTGGCGGTAGTAGCGCTTGAGCTCCTCGTAGAGCTCGGGGTGCTTGCGGCTCAGCTGACGCGGCTTCTCGAAGAAGCACTCGGTCGCGACCGCGAAGAACTCGGCGGGGTTGGTCGCGCCGTACTTGTCGAGCACGGTCTTGCGCCGCTTCTCGGCCGCCTCCTGCAGGTCCTCGTATTCCTCGCTCAGCACCCGCGCCCAGGCCAGGTAGTGGCTGCGCTCCTCCAGGATCGGGGCCCCGTCGGCGCTGCCGTCCTCCTGGTCGAGCTGGTGTGCGAACTCGTGCAGCACGAGGTTCTGGCCGTCGCGCACGCAGGCCGCCCCGTGCACCACGTCGTGCCAGGAGAGCACGACCACGCCCCGGCTCCAGGACTCGCCGAGGCGGGCGACCTCCACCTCGCGCACCGAGCCGTCCGGGAGGTGCTCGGTGCGCGTCGCCTGGTAGGCGTGGGGATAGACCAGGATCGTGTCGACCTTGGGGAAGTAGTCCGTCTCGCGGTGGAGCAGGAGCACGCAGGCCTGCGCCGCGATCGCGACCTTCATCTCCTCCGTCAGCTCGAGGCCGGCGCAGCCCTCGAAGTGCTTCTCGGCGAGGAAGACCTGCACGTGCTCACGGAGCTCACGCTGGTCCTCCTCGCTCAGCTGAGCGAAGAGGGGGACCCGCCGCTCGATCACCTCCTGCCAGGCCGGCGGGAAGGGCTGCGCCCTCAGCCGCCGGCGTCGCCGCCCTCGCAACCAGGAGAAGATCACGGGCCAGGCTCGCTCAGGCCGAGAAGGCCTCGATCAGCTTGGGGGCCAGCTCGCAGAGCTCGTCGACCTCCAGCTCGTGGCCGGCGGCCACGTAGGCCGCGAGGACCTCGCCCGCGGCGCGGATCGCGGCGGCCTCGGTCCCACCGCCAGCGTCGCCGCCCGTGGCGCTGCTCGCGAGGAGGGCGTCGAGCTGCTGACGGTTCTCGCCGCGGGGCTCGGTCGTGCCGCGCTCCCAGCCGAAGATCGAGCCGACCGAGACGCCGAGCCGGGTCGCGAGCTTCTTGCGCGAGAGGCCAGACTGCTTGCGCCAGCGCTCGAGGGCCTTGCCGTCGAAGGGGCTCGCGACGCTGGTCCCGCCGTAGCCGCGCCCCCCGCGCTCGACGTGGAGGCGCCCGTCGAGGACCTCGCGCAGCTTCTTCTGTGCAACCTCGCTAGGAATCCGGTCACCAGCCTTCCAGCGCGAGATCAGGGTCGAGCTGACGCCGAGCGCGTCCGCCAGGGAGGACGCTCCGACGCCCTCGTCGCGCATGAAGTCGAACACCTCGTCCTTCTGGACCAGGACCCACTCGCCCAGGCGCTTGCCCTGCGGACCCCGCTTCGCGCGCCGACCGACCCCAGGAGGACTTAGCGTCGCCCCCTTCTTGGAGGCTGCCTTCTTGCGGGCGGCTGTCTTCTTGCGGGACGTGGGTTTCTTTCCCGATCCCTTACTTGCAGCCTTCTTGGCGGTCTTCGTCTTGGCCATGCGCCTACTTCCTGGGCAGTCAGAGCGATTCGGGCGCAAGGTGTGAGTTGGAGAGCCTCCGCGGAGGCATCACGAGGATCGGCGCGGTGAGCCCACGCTCGCAGATCCAGCGAAATCCACTGGCTCCGCGGCAGCGACCAGGCACACGTCTTCCCCAGCTACTCAGTTCGGTTACCACACCTGCACCCTCGGGCATTGAGTAGAGCCGCAGTCTAACCAGCTCGCCCTGACAATCCCAAGGCCCACGACTATCTGGCTGCGCGCGCGAGCGAAAGCGGACACTCTGTGCCCGTGCAGCAGCTCGGCCACTACGTCCTGGAGCAGGAGCTCGCGCGGGGAGGCGCCGGCGCGGTGCACCGCGCGCGGGACCTGCGCACGGGCGCGCCCGTCGCGATCAAGCTCCTGCACGGCGCTCACCCGACAGGCGTGCGGCGCTTTCGCCGCGAGGCCGAGGCGCTGCTGCGCCTGCAGCACCCTGGCATCGTCGCTGTGCACGAGGTCGGTCAGGCTCCGGGTCGAGCCTTCCTCGTGATGGACCTGGTCGAAGGTCCCTCGCTCCAGCAGCGCATCGATCGCGGAGGCCCGCTGCCCGTGACCGAAGCGGTCGAGCTGACGCGCGTGCTCGCCGAAGCCCTCGCCGTCGTGCACGCCGCGGGGCTGGTGCATCGCGACGTGAAGCCCTCCAACGTCCTGCTGCGCGACGAGCGCGAGCCCCTCCTGACCG
>CALDQK010000823.1 GCA_937911525.1 uncultured bacterium | reverse complement strand
CTGCGCCGCCTGCTCCGCGCCGCGAGCGCAGGCGACCCCCTCGACGCGCGCTTCGTGCTCACCCACGACGAGTTCGGCCGGGTCTCGCCCAAGCGCCTGCCGGGCCCCGAGGTCGCGGCCTGCGCGGACCTGAGCGAGCTGCGCGAGCTGATCGCCCGGCGGGCCGAGCGGGTGCGGAAGCCCGCCGAGCGCGCCGCGCTGCGCGAAGCGCTCAGCGACTGCGCCCGCCTGGCCGAGCTGACCGCCTGGCTCGAGCTAGGCCCCAGCGCCGACGAGCTCTGCGAGCACCTGAACCTCGCGCGCCGCCTGGGGCCGACCCGGGCTTCCTACCCCGCCGACCTCGAGGCGGCGCGCCGACTCCTGGCCCGCTGGCTGGGCGAGGCTCCGGCCAAGGAGCCCCCGCCGCGAGACGCCGTCGCGCTCATGACCCTGCACGCGAGCAAGGGCCTCGAGTTCCGCTGGGTGTTCATCTGCGGCGCCAACGAGGGGCTGCTCCCGCTCAACTCGGCCTGGCGCGACCGCGCCGCCCGCAGCGAAGAGCGGCGCCTGTTCTTCGTCGGCCTGACCCGCGCCAAGGACGGCGTCGAGCTCTCCTGGTATCGCTCCCCGGGCCGCACGGACGTCCTCGGCGAACCAAGCCGCTTCCTCGACGAGCTCCCCCCCGAGGTCCTGTCTCCGTCGCCGGCCCCGTCTCCGGCCCCGTCTCCAGCCCCGTCTCCGTCTCCGTCTCCGTCTCCGGTCCTGTCTCCGTCGCCGGCCCCGTCTCCGGCCCTAGCTCCGGCCCTAGCTCCGGCCCTAGCTCCGGCCCCGGCTCCGTCTCCGGCCCCGTCTCCGGCCCCGTCTCCGGCCCCGGCCCCGGCCCCGGCCCCGGCCCCGGCCCCGGTTCCGTCCCTGGCCCTCCGCTCACCCGGTCCGCTTGCGCCTCGTCTTGGCGGGCGTGGCCGTCTTTCCGTTCTCGCCCGTCTTTGCGCCCTCGCCCGCCTCCGTCTTGGCGGGGGGAGTCGCGCCAGGAGTCGGCGCGACCCCGACCCCCTTCTCCGCGTTCTGCTCGACGTGCAGCTGGGCGCGCGCGGCGCGCAGGGTCTCGCGCGCCTCGGGCAGGGTGAAGGTCGCCTCGCCCCAGGCGAGCTGAAAGGCTGGCAGCAGGTCGCGGACGCGCGCCAGGTCGATCTCGTAGCTCGTCAGCTTGCGCGTGTTGGGCGTCGCCCGCCGCAGGGCGTCCAGCGCTCGGTCCAAGCGCGGGCGGACCTCCTCGGCCAGGATCTTGCGCGCCGCGGCGGGGTCCTTGCCGTCGAGCTTGGCCTCGGCCTGGTCGATCAGCTCATTGAGCTTGGTCCCGTCCTTGGGGTCGAGGGCGTGGCGCAGCTGCGCTTCGACCTGCTCGGCCGGCAGCGTGAGCTCGGGAGCGCCGATCGGCACCACGCGCTGACCGGCCTCGCGGGCGACCTCGGCGTAGTGGCTGCTCAGCCCCACGATCAGCTCGCGCCCCCAGGCGGAGGCGCGCGTGTGCGGGTAGCCCTCCCGCGCGGCCTCGATCACCTCGACCGCGGTCAGCGCGCCCTCCTCGTGCCGGTAGAGGCTGCGCACCGCCTGCTCGCTGGCGCGGCGCAGGGCGATCAAGCCCTGGACCTCGTAGACGCCCCAGGCCGCGCTCAGCCCGAGCGCGATCAGGCCGAACATCGCGAGCGCGAACACGCGGCGGCGGCGGCGGAGCGCCTTGTATTGCCCGGTCTCGAGCTCCTCGAGCAGGGCCGCGCCCTTGCTGTCCTCGGGCGCCAGCTCGACCGCGCGCCGCAGCAGTCCAGCCGCCGCCTCGGTGGCGTCCTGCTTGAGCTCCTCCTGCGCCAGCTCCTTGAAGATCGCCGCCGCGGTGCCGTTCTCGTTCAGCTCGACGTGGACCTCGGCCAGGCGCTCGCGCAGCCAGCGATCCTTCGGTCGCAGCGCGAGCACGCGCGGGTAGACGCCCTTGGCCTTGTCGCCAAGGCCGATCCGCAGGTAGAGCTCGACCAGGCGCTTGGCCGTCTCGCGCGCCTTCTCGTAGCTCTTCTCGCGCTCGATCTGGATCACCAACAAGCGCTCCAGCGGGAGCGGGTCGCTGGGCGCGAGGCGCGCGGCGGCGGCGTACTGCGCCGAGGCTCGCTCGGTGTCGCCGTGCTCGAGCAGGGTGCCGGCGTAGACCTTGCGCTCGCGCGCGGCGTCCTCGTTGCGCTCGAGCTTCTCGAGCACCGCGATCAGGCGCTCGTTGAGCCCTGCGTTGCCGCGCTCGTAGTGCAGGCCGCGCTCGTAGAAGTCAGCGGCCGCTGAGAGGTCGCCCTTGGCCTCGGCCTCCTTACCCAGGTCGAGGTATTCGGGCGAGGTCGCGACGCGGAGGGCGCCCTTCTCGACGAGCGCCAGCACGGCTTCGCAAGCCGTGAAGCGGGCCGCGGGCAGCTCGCTCAGCACGGTGTCGAGGTCCTTGTCGCCGCCCCGGGTCAGCTGGATCAGCTCGCGCTCGAGCTCCTCGTCCTCGTCGCTGGGGTCGCGCGTCGCCGCGTAGACCTCCTTGAAGGAGGGGATCGAGCGGCGGATCCGCCCCCACTCGTCGATCCGCCGCATGGCCTCCATCAGGATCTCGCCTGGCGCGATCCGGAGGCCCGCCGAGCACTCGTCCTCGCTGAAGCGCTCCTGGTCGTAGTCCTCGATGAACTCGAAGCTGCCCTCCTCGAGCAGGAAGATCTCGTAGATCCGCTCCAGCACGACCGAGCGAGCGAACATGTCGTATTCGCCGCTCTCGAGCAGGCGCCGGCGCGAGAGGGAGCGCTTGAGCGTGCCCTTGCGCTTGAAGAAGCGCGACTGGCCGCGCTTGACGTCCTTGGGGCTGACCTTGCGCTGGCGGACCAGCTCGTCGGCCACGTCCTCGATCTTGTCGGGGACATCGGCGCAGCCCGTGACGAGGCCGCTGTCGAAGGAAACCAGCCGCTCGCCCTTGGTGTCGCGCACCGCGAGCGCCCCAGTCAATCCGTTCTGGTGGATCGACTGGAACACGTCGGCCAGGGGCAGCTTCTGTAGATCACCGGCGAAGGCCACAGGGGTCTCCTCGTTGGGGCGCGAGCATACCGCGCGAGGTCATCGCTTGCCCGAGGCGAGCTTGCTCGCCTCGGGCAAGCCCCGCAAGCGCAGCATCGCAGCGATCCCCAGGGCCGGCCCCAGCGCCAGGGGCAGGAAGGACCAGGCCCAGCCGAAGCGCCCCTCGAGGGCCGGCACGAGCCGGATCGTGAACAGGGTCAGCAGGAAGCCCAGGCAGGTCTGGATCGTCAGCGCCGTGCCCACGTAGCGGGGGTCGCTCAGCTCGCTGACCGCCGCGCTGAACTGGGCGCTGTCCGCCACGACCGCGAAGCCCCACACCAGGCAGAGCGCGGTCAGGGCCATGGGCGTCGAGACCAGGGCGCCCGCCAGCAGCGCGCAGCCGCCCGAGACGGCCAGGCTGAGGATCGTGACGCGGGTCCGGCCCCAGCGGTCGGCCAGCCGGCCGGCCAGGACGCTGCTGACCCCCCCGACCGCGACGACCGCGAAGCCCGCCAGGCGCGCCGAGCGCTCGCTCCAGCCAGCCTCGGCGTAGCTCCAGCGGAGGAGGAGCGGGACCCAGGCCCACATGGCGTAGAGCTCCCACATGTGGCCCAGGTAGCCGAAGTTCGCCAGGCGGACGCCGCGCTGCGAGACGGCCTGGAGCGCGATCCGCCAGTCGAAGCGGGCCGCCTTGCCGAGGAAGGGGCCCGGCCCGATCCCCAGTCCAGCCGCGATCGCGGCCAGCACGGCGCCGCCCGAGGCCAGCAGCAGCACCCCGCGCCAGGGCGGCAGCCCGCCCGGCTGCTCGCTCAGCCCCGGCAGGGCGCCCAGGAGGTGCGGCAGCGCCGAGCCCACGGTCAGGGCGCCGACCACCAGCCCGATCCCGAGCCCGCGGTCTTCGCGGCACCAGCTGGCGACGAGCTTCATGCCGGGTGGATAGACGCCGGCCAGGGTGACGCCGGTCAGGAAGCGGAGCGCCAGCGCGGGCTCGGGCGCGCTGGCGAAGAGCGCGATCGCGGCGTTGAGCGCGGCGCCCAGCAGCGCGCAGCCCGCGAAGAGGCGCTGGGCCGGGACGCGGTCGGCGAGGTTGGTCAGGGCGCTCACCAGCGCCCCGACCACGAAGCCGAGCTGGACGCTCATCGTCATGCCGGACTGCATGTTGGGGCTGAGCTGCCACTCGGCCCTCAGCTGGGGAACCACCGCCGAGGCCGAGAACCACAGCCCCATGGCCAGCAGCTCGGCGCTCGCCAGGAGCGCGAGGGTCCGGCCCTTACCGCTCAGGTCGGGCGCTTGGTCGTCAGCGGCGGCGTCGCTCACCGGCTCAGTAGACCGCAGACCAGCCGTGGTCGTGGAGGTAGTGCACCCACGCCTCCTCGTCGCCGACGCTGAGCCAGACGTGCAGCGCGTAGCCCCCGCGCGGGTGGCGCGTGGGGGCCTCGCCCAGGCGCAGCGCTCGTCCGGTCTCTGCCGCGAAGGCGTCGGCCAGGGCGACCAGGGCGGCCAGATCCTGGACCGGCTCGTCGCGCGGGGCGTCGCGGGCCAGCACGCGCAGGTAGAGGTGGCGCGAGTCGCTCAGGAGGGGTCGCGTTTCCCTGCAACGAATAGCTCGGTCGCGAGACCGAGCGAACTCGCAGGCAGCACTCCCTCTATCCCTTCTCCTGAGCGGCCTTCCGCTTGGCTACCAGAGCCTCGACGGAAGGCAGCAGGCACTCGAACATGTGGTCAGCGAACTTGGCGGAGCCCTCGGGAGTGAGGTGGGTGTAGTCGAGGAAGTAGTCTTCCTGACTCGCGGTCTGCAGCCCGGCGGTCAGGGTCGCCTTGTCGTAGTAGGTCATCTTGATCTCGTCGAAGAGTCCCGGGAGCAACTCCTTGACCTTTCGCATGAAGGCAACCATGCGGGGGGTGGTCTCCGCTGTGCCCATCTGACTCTTGACGATCTTGAGCGTCTCCTGGTCGCGGGGGCCCATCAGGCTCGGCTCCTCGAACACGATCTGTGGCTGCAGGAACACTGCCGTCGGGGTCCCGCGGTAGGAGGTCGCGGCGGCGATCTGGTGGTAGGTCCACAAGAAGGTGCGGCGAGCACGCTCCTTGAAGCGCTCCTCGACGCCGTCAAGGGTCTCGGGATTCTGGCGAGGCTCGATCTCGAAGACCTTGCCCTTCTCCTGGGCTTGCCACTTGTTGAGCGCGCCGTATTGGAGGGTGTTGAAGGTGCTCGAGTACTGCGCCATGTAGCGGGCTCCAATCCACATCGTGAACCAGAACGAGCGCTGGTGGAAGCTGTGGAGGACCGCCTTCCCCCCGGCGTTGTAGTGGACGAGCGGGTTGTAGTTCTCGAGGGTGTAGAACTCGTTAGCACCCACGACAAGGAGCACCATGTCAGGGTCGAAGCGGTAGACGTCCTTGTTGAGCCGGATCAAGTGGTGCTGGGAGGAGTAGTCGGGGATGCCGCCGTTGACGACCTCGAAGTCGAAGCCAGAGTCAGCGAATCGCTCCTCGAGCTTCTTCTCGAGGAAGTGGGTGATCGTCTCCTCGTTGTTCAGGTGCAGGCGACGGATCGGGTATCCCTGCAGGTGCTTGCTCCCCCAGCCGTAGAGCGTGGAGCCGCCCAGCGCAAAGATCCGAATGACGGTGGCAGGCTTCTCTGCGCTCAGGTCCTTTGGATACTTGAAGCCCTGCGCGTTGTGCGTGTTCAACTCAGGGATCTTGCTGACCTTGCCGTAGACGTCATTCAGTTCGTGCCCCAGCCAAGCTGAGGGGATCACTGCAGTGTGGTCCAGGCTGGCGCGACCGGCTCGACTCGCGATGACTCGATTCGCCACGAAGGCCCCGACTTCGAGCAAGATCACCAGGAAGACCAGGTAGAACGCCGCGAAGGCCAGCCGACGCTTCAGGCTTCGCTTGCGCTTCTGCTTCTTCTCCGGTCCGGGAGCAGCTCCTTCACCGGGGGCGAGTTGCGGGTCTATCTGCGACATTCCGGCCTCCAGAGGGGCATTGGTATGTGGCCGGGATCCTACGAGGTCGCCGCCAAAACTGAAGGCTGGTGCGGACCCCGTCGCCAGCCAATGCGGGCGCCGCAGCAGCTGTCTCTGGAGGGGACGTTGCTGCTCGCTGGCTGATCGATCCCTGAACAGAGCTGGATGCTTTCGCGTCAGCTCCGCGCACAAGCCTCGCTCGCCGGGGAGGGAGGCTTGGCCTCGGCCTTGCGCTGTCCACCGCTGGACTTAGGCTCGGGGCCTTCAAGGAGAGCTGCACCCATGCACCGCGCTTCCATTTCGTTCGTCTTGCTCGCCAGCCTGCTGGTTCCCCAGGTCGCTCAGGCCGCTGACGCCGACGAGGTCTACGGCAAGGCCTTGAAGTTCCTGCTCAACAGCCAGCACGAGAACGGCAGCTTCGGGCAGATCCCCGGCCAGCCCCCCGGCGAGATCGGGATCACGGGTCTGGTGATCCGCGGCCTGGCTCAGGCGCCCGGGGAGCACCGCGCCATGGGGCGCCGCGCGGCCGAGAAGGCCATGGCCTGGGTGCTCGGTCACCAGCAGCCCGACGGCTCGTTCACGCAGCAGCGCTCGGGCCTCTCGACCTACCGGACCGCGATCGCGATCAACGCCATGGCGGCCCTCGACAAGGCCAAGTATCGCGCCCAGATCGACAAGGCCGCGGCCTGGCTCAAGCAGGACCAGTTCGACGCCGGCGAGAAGATCGGCGAGGACAACCCCCACTACGGCGGCTTCGGCTACGGCAAGGCGGGCAAGAAGCCCGACGCCGACATGTCGAACACCCTGATGGCCCTGGGCGCCCTGCGCGACGCGGGCGTCAAGAGCGACGACCCCGTGTTCAAGCGGGCGCTGCTCTTCCTCAAGCGCTGCCAGAACAGCAGCGAGACCAACCCGGGCGTCGGCAAGCTCAAGCCCAAGAACGACGGCGGGTTCATCTACGACCCCGGGCTCTCGCGCAACAAGAGCGCCCAGCTGGAGAACGCCGACGGGACCGTCAGCTTCGAGAGCTACGCGTCGATGACCTACGGCGGGCTGATGTCGTTGCTCCACGCGGGCGTCAACAAGGACGACCCGACGATCAAGGCCGCCCTGGCCTGGATCGGCGAGCACTACACGCTCGAGGAGAACTACGGCCTCGGCGTGCGCCAGAAGGACCCCAAGGCCGCTCAGCAGGGCATGTTCTATTACTTCCACGTGTTCGCGAAGTCGCTCGCGACCCTCGACACGCCGACGATCCAGACCAAGCAGGGCCCCCGCAACTGGGCCCAGGACCTGGTCGACGTCCTGGCCAAGCGCCAGAGCAAGGACGGCTCCTTCACCAACCCCGTCGACCGCTGGTGGGAGAAGGACCCCGTGCTGGTCACGGCCTACGTGATCAACGCGCTCGACTACGCCTACCCCTACCTCGAGGCCAAGAAGTAGGAGCCTGAGCTGAGCACGGGCGTCTGGATCATTGGAGCGCTGGGGGACGTCGCGACCACGGTCGTGCTCGGCGCGGGGGCCGTGGCCCGCGGGCTGGCCCCCACCGCCGGCCTCGTCAGCGCGCGGCCCCCGCTCAGCCAGCTCCCCCTCGCGGAGCTGGGCGAGCTGGTGTTCGGCGGCCACGACGTGCGCCCCGGCACCCCGCGCGAGGCCGCGGGCGGTCTGGCCCAGGCCGGCGTGATCCCCGCCCACCTCGTCGAGGCCACCGGCGAGGAGCTCGACGCCTACGCCGAGCGGATCCGCCCCGGCGTCGCCTTCGGCGCCGGGAGCACGGTCCTGGCCCTCGAGAGCGAGGACGCGCGCGTGCGCCGCGAGAGCGGCCCGCGCGAGGCGCTCGCGACCCTGCGCGCCGACCTGCGCGAGTTCCGCGAGCGCGAGGAGCTCGACCGGGTGGTGGTCGTGGCCCTGGCCTCGACCGAGCCCGCCCCCTCGCCCGCCGACCTGGTCGGCCTCGACGACGCGCCGAGCCTGCTCGAGCGCCTCGACGCCGGCGACGCCCGCCTCCCCGCCAGCCTGCTCTACGCCCTGGCGGCCTTCCAGGAGGGCTGCGCCTACGTCAACTTCACCCCCTCGCTGGGGGCGACCTGCGGCGGAATGCTCGAGCTCGCCGAGCAGCTCGGCGTCCCCCACGCCGGCCGCGACGGCAAGACCGGCCAGACCCTGGTCCGCACGACCCTGGCGCCCATGTTCCTGGCGCGAAACCTCGACGTGCTCAGCTGGGCCGGGTTCAACATCCTCGGCAACCGCGACGGCGAGGTCCTCGACGAGCCCGCCGCCAACGAGGCCAAGACCGTGGGCAAGGACAAGGTCCTGGGCGGAATCCTGGGCGACAACCTGGGCGGCTCGCTGACGCGGATCGACTACGTGCCTTCGCTGGGCGACTGGAAGACCGCCTGGGACCACGTCCACTTCGCGGGCTTCCTCGGCACCCAAATGCAGCTCAGCCTGACCTGGCGCGGCGCCGACAGCGCGCTGGCCGCCCCCCTGGTGCTCGACCTGGTCCGCGTGCTCGACCTCGCCCTGAAGCAGGGCCTGCGCGGCGTTCAGTCCGGCCTGGCCTGCTTCTTCAAGACGCCGCTCGGCAGCGAGGAGCAGTCCTTCCCCGAGCAAATGCAGCTGCTCGAGGCCTACGCCGCGCGCCTGGCCGAGCCGGTCGAGGCGCAGGCCGAAGACTAGCGACCCTCAGCGCGCTCCACGGATCCGGCGCAGGTAGCTGCGGCGCAACTCCTCGCTGACCTTGATCCGCGGCAGGACCTCGATCCGGGTTGGACCCTCCAGGGTCACCCGATAGGCGAACACGTAGGGCGTCTCGTCGCGGGTCCAGGCGGCCCACTGGCCGTAGCGCAGGTCCTGGACCACGAGCGAGCCGGGTTCGGGGCGGTCGAGCGCGACCCAGCCCCCGCACACCTGCAGCAGCCGCTCGAGGCGGGGCGTGGGCCGGGCGGGGAGCAGCTCGTCGCGACGGGGAACGCGCCGGACGATCTCGACTCCGGCGGCCGAGTCGAGGAGCGAGCGGTAGCCGACCCAGTAGCTCTCGCCGTCGTCGGCGACCAGGCGCCACAAGAGCCCGTTGCCGAGGGTCGGCTTGCTGAACACGCGCTGGGCCTCGACCCCGCGTCCGGTCAGCTCGGCGCGCCACAGGCGCTCCATGTGGAGCTTCAGCCCGCCGAGCGCGAGCAGGTAGCCCAGCGCCCAGCCGGCGCCGCAGAGCGAGACCCAGCGCCGGCTGGGTCGCTCCCGGCTCCAGCGCAGGGCCAGCGCGAGCCCGACCAGGAGCGGCAGGGTCGCGAGGGGGTCGATCACCGAGACCGAGCAGAAGGCCACGGGCGCGTTTGTCAGCGGCCAGCCGACCTGAGTCCCCCAGGTCGTGCAGCAGTCGAGCAGGACGTGGGTCAGCAGGATCACCCCGACCACCAGGGCCCAGCTCCGCGCGAGGACCGGCTCGGGCTCGCCGTTCGCGGGCGAGACTCCCCGCGGCCCCCAGCGCGCGAGCGCCGCGCCGAGCAGGGGCGGGGCGGCCAGGCAGAACAGCGCCGAGTGGGTCAGGCTGCGGTGCCAGGTCAGGTCGCCCAGGTCGTCGAGGAGCGGGCGCAGGAGCGCGTCGGCGTCCGGCAGCAAGCCCAGCCCCGCGCCGAGGAGCGCCGCCCGCGCGCCAAGTCGGCGTCCCAGCGCGGCCTCGGCGACCACCGCCCCCAGGGCAGCCTGGGTCACGAGGTCCATGGGGCCACCCTCGCGCTCTCCGACCTGGGCGGCCCCGCTCCGAGTCCGCTACGGCACGTCGACGGGCCCTCGAGCCACGAGCGGCGCTCTCTCCCGCTGCCGCTCGTCGAGCGGCTCCCGAGCCACGAGCGTCGCTCTTCGCGCCTCTGCGCCTTTGCGCCTTTGCGTTGACTTCGAAGCCGCTCGTCGACCAGCCTGCGACCCACGAGCGACGCTCGCCTAGGCCTGCTCGGCGCCGCGGTCGGCGCTCTCGGGCTCACCCGCGGCGTAGTCCAGCCCCGCCAGCAGCCCCTCCAGGCGCTCGACCAGCAGGTCTGCCAGGCGGTTGTCGCCCGCGGGGTGGACCTCTCGCACCGAAGCCACGGCCGCCCGCAGCAGGCCGTGGGTCTCGTGGGCGGCCTCGCCCAGCTGGGCGTCGCAGCGGTTGAAGATCTGCTCGAGGGCCTCGACGCCGGCGTTGGCCAGCCCGTATTCGCCCGCCGAGACGAAGCGGGCGGCCCAAGGGGCGTCCTGAGGCTCGCCGTGCTCGGCCAGCAGCCACAGGACCTCGGCCGTCGCGCCCTCGGCGCTGGCCGCGTAGCCACGCAGCGCGGCGCGCATCGCCTCGCGCCACATGCCAGCGCAGGCTTCGCTGGGGACGTCGCCGGCCTCCAGCGCCGCGACGCGCAGGGCCTCGGGCGCGTCGGGGCTCCCGGCCACGCCGACCAGCAGGCCGGCCGCCTCGCTGGCCGCGGGCGGGGTCCGGCCGCGCAGGCCCTCGGCCAGCCCCAGGCGGACCTCGGGGCGGGGGTCGCCGTGGAGCTCGGCGCTGGCGCTCGGGCCCAGGGAGCCCAGCACGGTGGCGGCCTCGGCCGCGGCGCGCGCCTCGACGCCCTCGGCGGAGACCAGCGCCAGCAGGCGCTCGCGGGCCGCCTCGCCGCCGCGGTCTCCGAGCAGCTCCAGGGTCCGCAGGGCAGCCCGCCGGGGCTCGGGCTCAGTCCCCTGCAGGTAGGGGTCGAGGGCAGGGAGGACCTCGTCTGGCGGTCGCTCGCTGAGCTTGCTCGCCGCCGCTTCGCGCACTTCGCTCGCCGCGTGCCGCAGGTAGGGCGCGAGCTCGTCCGTCGTGCCCAGCCCTCCGAGGGCCCCGAGCGCTTGCTGCGCGAGCTGACGGAGGCGCCAGGGGCGCCAGCCGGTGCGCCACACGTAGAAGACCAGGTTC
The DNA here is from genome assembly GCA_937911525.1 of uncultured bacterium. GTDB lineage: Bacteria > Planctomycetota > J058 > J058 > J058 > NORP233. Next base: position 886 of record CALDQK010000823.1, on the reverse strand, counting down.
GGGGCGCCCAGCAGGAGCGCGCGCTCGGTCCAGGTCCGGCCCAGCTGCCAGGCCACGACCCAGAGCAGGAAGCCCAGCGGCACGACCGCGCAGCCCACCGGCGCCGACTTGTAGCGGAGCAGGTTGCTGACCGTGGGCACCGCGACCGCGATCGCGAGCAGGGTCCCCCAGGGCTGGCCCAGCTCGGACATGGCCGGCCGGAGCACGATCATCAGCCCGATCACGACGCCGCCCAGGGCGAAGAACAGGTCGAGGTCGTTGTCCTGGGAGAAGAGCACGCGCTCGCCCGCTTAGAAGCGGACTTGTCCGCGCAAGTCGTCGGGGTAGAAGCCGTCGAGCTTCTCGGCCAGCTCGGCCAGCTCCTGCTGGCGGGCCTCTTCGCGGGTGGAGTCGGCCGGGGGGGCGGTGACCAGGATCCGCGCGTAGAGGTTGCCCCCCTTGCGCGCGCCCAGCCCGCGCAGACGGAAGGTCTGGCCGCTCTGGGTCCCGGGGGGCAGCTTCAGGCCCACCTCGCCGGTGGGGCCCTCGAAGGAGACCTTTCCGCCGCGGATCGCCTCGCCGAGGCTCACGGGGACCTCGACGTGCAGGTCGTCGCCCTCACGCCGGTAGTGGGGGTGCTCGAGGATCTTGAGTCGGATCAGGAGGTCTCCGGCGGGGCCGCCGTTGGCGCCGGGCTGCCCGAGGCCGGCCAGGCGCAGGGCCTGGCCCTCGCGGACGCCGGCCGGGACCTTGACCTCGACCGTGTCGCGTCCGGCCTGGAGCAGGCGCAGGGTCGTGGTGCCGCCCTTGACCGAGAGCGGGAGGTCGATCTTGAGCTCCGCCTCGACGTCGCGCCCGCGGCGCGGGCCGGCTCGTCCGCCGCCGAAGCGGCCGCCGAACAGGCTGC